>CAIPDP010000018.1 GCA_903863845.1 uncultured Mucilaginibacter sp.
CAGCTGTTTTAGTTTCGGTTAATTCCAGATTGCGTATATAGATCTCACATCGTACTTCTACACACAGTTCGTCATTTTTATCATACATAGTAATCGGGTGAACTTTTATGTATTTTTCACCTTTTTTCAAAGTTTCTTCCACGGCTGCAATTACTTCATCAGTAATTTTTATGGTAAAATAGAGGTCTTTCCAGGCTGGCTTCAGGTATTGAATTTCGGTGGCTTTCATCCAAACACGAACTTTGTAACCTTTGTGCGTTAATATCTGGTGAAAGAGCAAAGGGTAAAATGGGTCGGATGCAGCAAAGATGGTACCGCCGAAGATCGAGTTGTTGTAATTACTATTGACCAGGCTTTTGTTGACTTTGACGCTGACACCCCTGAAGTCTTTATCAAATCTGAGTACCCAGATGCGCTGAAATAAAAGCGGAGGGTAGAGCCGCATCGCCCATTTCAATACATTTTCAGAAACCCGCATGATGGCTAAATATCTGAAAATTCCGGATAATGCAATGTTGGGAAGTAAAAAAGAAATTAACAAAATGAAGGGACCACGCTAACAGCGAATTAATTTTCGATCAGGCAAACTATAGGAGGCTGGTTTCCTTATTGGTAAGTAGTATGGAAGTTTGATAACATAAAATAAATGACCTTAATAAAATACACAATTCCCTATATTTGAACCATGAACCACCTCGTTTCTCCATCTATCCTTGCATCTGATTTTGGTAATCTTCAGCGCGATATAGAAATGCTTAACCGCAGTGATGCCGACTGGATACATGTTGATATCATGGATGGCCTGTTCGTTCCTAATATTTCCTTTGGTTTTCCGGTTGTTGAAAAAGTTAGGCAACATGCGCAAAAGCCGCTTGATGTACACCTGATGATCGTTGATCCCGACCGTTATCTTGAGCGTTTCAGCAAGGCAGGGGCGGAGATCATCACTGTACATTTCGAGGCTTGTACGCATTTGAACCGCACGGTGAACGCGATCAAAGAACTAGGCTGCAAGGCAGGTGTGGCTTTGAACCCGCATACTCCTGTCGCTTTTTTGGAAGATATCATCGAATACCTCGACCTGGTGCTGATCATGTCGGTTAACCCGGGTTTTGGCGGACAGAAGTTTATTCCGAACACTTATAAAAAAATAGCCGACCTGGTAAAATTGGGTTCCGGCCGCAATGAAAATTTACACATAGAAATTGATGGCGGCGTTGATGAACATAATGCACGGCTACTGTTAGATACCGGCGCTAATGTATTGGTGGCAGGAAATTCGGTTTTTTCAGCGCCAGATCCTATTGAAGCTATCAGCAAGCTCAAACACTGAGATTATTTTGTCAAATCAATATCATTAATCCGTTTTTATGAACTATTGTTAATAAAAATGGCCTTTGTTATAAAAAATTCGCAAGCAAACTGTTTAATCGTTAACAATTTCGCTACATTTGCGACACCAAATATAAAATTAGTTAATAAGCTAAAATTACCTTATAAATAAAATTATGAAACATAATTTCGGTGCCGGACCAGGCATTTTACCGCACGAAGTATTAAAACAATCTGCCGAGGGCGTTTTGAATTTTAATGGAACTGGATTATCTATCCTTGAAATTTCGCATCGTTCCCCGGAATTTGAATCTGTTTTAGACGAAGCGGTAGCATTGGTAAAAGAACTTTTAGCAGTTCCGGAAGGCTACTCAGTATTGTTCCTGCAAGGCGGGGCAAGCACCCAGTTTGCGCTGGCACCCTATAACCTGTTGCCCGATGGTGGTAAAGCAGCTTATGTTGAAAGTGGTGTTTGGGCAAATAAGGCGCTAAAAGAAGCTAAGTTTTTCGGTCAGGTTGAAGTAGTTGCTACTTCAAAGCCAACCAATTTCAACTATATCCCTAAGGATTTTACCATTCCTGAGGATGCGGCTTATATCCACATCACCTCGAATAATACGATTTACGGCACGCAGCTGCAAAAGTTCTTTAAATCACCTATTCCGGTAGTTTGCGATATGTCGTCTGATATTTTTAGCCGCAAATTTGATGTGGCCGATTTCGGTCTGATCTATGCCGGTGCTCAAAAAAATATGGGCCCTGCTGGTGTTACGCTGGTGGTTGTTAAAAACGATATCCTTGGTAAAACGGGTCGCGCTATCCCTGCGATGTTTAATTACCAGGTGCAGATTGAAGGCGGCTCTATGTACAATACGCCACCATGTTTTGCCATCTATGTGGCTATGCTTACCCTACGCTGGTTAAAAGCAAAAGGTGGTGTAGCTGGTATTGAATTAGAAAACATTGCAAAAGCAAAAGCTTTATATACAGAGATCGACCGTAACCCATTATTCAAAGGTGTTTCTGCTTTGGAAGACCGTTCACATATGAACGTTACTTTCGTGGTTGAAAATCCTGAGCACGAAAAACCATTCCTGAAATACTGTGATGAAAAAGGTATCGTAGGTATCAAGGGTCACCGTAGTGTTGGTGGTTTCAGGGCATCAATTTATAATGCATTGCCTATTACCAGCGTACATGTGCTGATTGATGCTATGCAGGAATTTGAAGAGAAATATAGATAGTAGTGATTAGGTAACAGTTATTAGTTATCAGGATTGATAGCGTTTACTGATCACCAATCACAAGTTAACAAATCACTAAAAAATGATCAAAATATTAGCCAACGACGGTATCGATCCAATAGGCAAAAAAATGCTTGAAGATGCCGGTTTTATTGTTGATACCAACAACATACCGCAGGATGAATTACCTGCAAGGTTAAATGAATACGACGCCATTACGGTGCGCAGCGCCACCAAAGTGCGCAAAGCCTTGATCGACGCTACCCCGAATCTGAAACTGATCGGTCGCGGTGGCGTGGGCGTAGATAATATTGATGTTGAATATGCCAAAGAAAAAGGCATTGGTGTTTATAATACGCCTGCTTCATCTTCATTATCGGTAGCCGAACTGGTTTTTGCAAGCCTGTTTGGTTGCGTTCGTTTCCTGCCTGATAGCAACCGCAAAATGCCGGTAGATGGTCATACTAAATTTAACGACCTGAAAAAAGCCTATGCTAAAGGTGTTGAACTGCGTGGCAAAACACTGGGTATCGTTGGTTTCGGTCGCATTGGCCGCGAGGTAGCAAAGATTGCTATAGGTGTTGGCATGGATGTGATCGCTTATGATCTTTATCCATTCAACCCCGAACTGGATCTGGTTTTAGGTGGTGGTATCCAGGTTAAAGCCTCTGTGAAGACTGCTACATTAGACGAGATCATCACTACGGCCGATTTCATCACCCTGCATACACCATTTATCGACAAAGCACTGTTAGGTGCTGAAGAATTAGCTAAAACTAAAAAAGGTATTGGCCTGGTGAACATCTCGCGCGGTGGTCTGATCGACGAATTAGCGCTGATCGATGCATTGAACAGTGGTCATGTTTCCTTCGCTGCATTAGACGTGTTCGATAACGAACCTACACCACGCGAAGAGATATTGAAACATCCTAAAATCTCCCTAACCCCGCATATCGGTGCCGCCACCAACGAAGCTCAGGAGCGCATCGGTGTTGAACTGGCTAGTTTGATCATCGGGCACTTTAAGAAATAACAGGAATTCTACGAATTGTAGCGAATTGCACGAATGCCTGGAAATGGGGTTCGTGCTTTTTTTGGACACGATTTTGAGGATTTGTTTTTGATAGACAGGATTTAATTTGCTACTGTTGTTGTGCGGAGCTGTGTTGGCCTGTGCGCCAGGCAGCGACAAAGCAATCGCAAGGAGGACGGTACCGGTATTGTTCGAATACGGAAAGCTCAACTGCAAGACGGGCCTAAATGCATGCCTTGCGATTGCTGCGTCATTTCATTCCTCGCAATTGACAGGAAAAAATGTCAATGACAAGTATGTTATAATTCATAACCCAATCCTTTCTCCGGGATCGTCACTACAAAATCTTCTGATTCCAAACCTGCCGCCAATGCCTCCATACTCTCATCCTCACCATGCACCAGGAAGATGTTCTTTAGCCGGGTTTTATCCTGGGCGCGGGCAATATTCATCAGATCCTCATGATCGCCGTGGGCGCTGAGGACGTCGGTTTTTTTGATGGTGGCATAAACGGCTAGTTCGCGGTCTTTGATGCGTACGATAGGATCGCCGCGAAGCAGGCGGAAGCCCAGCGTGCCTTTGGCGCAATAGCCGATGAACAGAATCGTACAATAATAATTCTGTATGTTTTCATACAGGTGATCTTGTATTCGTCCGCCTTCCAGCATACCGGCCGAGGATATGATGATACAGGGCTCGAAATAGTTGGATACCTGCTTGCTGTCCTTTAGGTTTTGAGTATAAACCAGGTTATCAAATTCAAACTCATCACCCTGACTTTGGTAGAAATGGCGCGCATCAGAGTTGACCAGGTTATGATGCTTACGGAATATCTCGGTTGCTGCAACCGCCATCGGGCTATCCACAAATACCCTGACGGGTGGGAGCAAACCACTGGTAAATATTTTGTTTAAGGAATATACCAGTGATTGCGTACGTCCGATACTAAATGCGGGGATAATCAGTCGGCCTTGTTCTTTGATGCAGGCCTTCTCGATGGTTTCCACCAGTGCCTGCTCCACCGTTTTATCTTTGGTGTGGTAGCGCCCACCGTAGGTAGACTCACTGACAAGGTAGTCAACAGCTGGCAAAGGCTCGGGGTCGTTTAATACAGGGTAGTTATGGCGACCAATATCACCGGTAAAGCCGATGGTTTTTTCTTCGCCGTTATCGTTCACTTTAAAAATAGCTGCCGCTGCACCCAGCAAATGGCCGACCGGAACGAATGTTAGTTGAATATCACCATTGATGCGAAACGGCCGGTTAAAGCCTATCGTAACAAAGCGTTCCATGGTATCCATTACATGTTTTTGCAGGTACAGTGGTTGCTGCTGCGAACTATGGTGATGTTTTTTGCGGTTATGTTTGTTCTTTTTAGCGGTCTTGTTAAGGAAAATGCTTACGGAATCAAACAACAGCAATTCGGTCAGGTCAGCCGTAGCCGGGGTACACAAAATCTGCCCCGCAAATCCAAGGCGTACCAAAGTCGGTAAATTACCCGAATGGTCGATATGCGCATGGGTAAGCACTACCACATCAATTTCAGCCGGATTGAATGGAAAATTCTCGTTGTCGATCATATTCCTATCCTTCTCGTAATCCAGCCCGCAATCGATCAATATTTTATAAACACCCACTTCCAGCAAGTGCATGCTTCCGGTCACCTGGCGCGCTGCGCCGTGTATGGTTAGTTTCATTCTTTATTTTAGTCGATAGTCTTTAGTCGATGGTAGATGGTCAATAGTCCATAGACCATGGTCCATAGCCCATAGTTCTAAAAGTAATGATATTAGTTTTAAGGCTATTGCCTTTTGAACGAATTACCTTTAAATTGCCAATAAAATATCCATGGACTATTGACCATGAACCAGCGCAGCTATACCTCAAACTGTAACTGGCTCAAATAACGGTACAGTCCCTTTTCGTCGGCCACCAGTTCTTCATGCGTGCCGCTTTCCAATACTTTACCTTTTTCAAGTACGATGATTTTATCGGCATCGCGTATGGTTGATAAGCGGTGTGCAATGATAATAGAAGTTCGGTTCTTCATCAATTCTTCCAGCGCCTCTTGTACCAAACGCTCCGATTCTGAATCGAGGGAAGAGGTTGCTTCATCCAAAATTAAAATCGACGGGTTCTTTAATAATGCCCGGGCAATAGCAATTCGCTGCCGCTGCCCCCCGGAAAGTTTTACGCCACGTTCGCCAACAATGGTATCATAGCCCTCGGGGAACGATTTAATAAACTCGTGCGCGTTCGCCCTTTCGGCGGCTCTTAATACTTCGGCTTCACTGGCTTTCAATTTGCCATAGGCAATATTTTCGCGGATGGTACCGCCAAAAAGCAAAACGTCCTGAGGTACAATAGCTACCTGGTTGCGTATATCCGTCAATGAAAAATTACTTGCTGGTTTGCCATCGAACAGGATGGTACCGCTTTGCGGATGATAAAATTGCAGGATGAGCGCAGCGGTGGTTGACTTACCCGAACCGCTCGGACCTACCAGAGCTATACGTTGACCTCTACCTGCTTCAAAGGAAACATCTTTCAAAACTTCAATCTCTGTTCGGGAAGGGTAATGGAAGTTAACGTGCTCAAAAGCTATCTCACCGGTGATTTTTTGTTTGATCTCATTTTCGGTATCGATAATAGATACGTCTTCGCCTTCTTCGGCTAAAATTTCCAGCACACGCTCGCTGGCACCGACGGCCCGCTGGACATTGGCGTACATTTCGGGGAAGCTGCCCATAGCGCTACCAACAAAAGCTGCATATAAAGCAAATTTGAAGAGCTCGCCGACACTTAATTCATGATGGCTAACCAGTATGCATCCGTAGGCAACAACAGCTACTATGGCCCCAAACAGGCCAAATACGATGAATGAAGCAAACAATCCCCGGTATTTTGCGCCCGTTATAGCAATGTTTGCCACTTCGCGGATATTGGTATTGTAGCGCCCGGCTTCAAAGGCTTCGTTAACAAAGGCTTTTACATTGGCGATACCTTGCAAAGTTTCTTCAACAATGGTATTTGATTCAGCTAATTTGTCCTGAGCTTTACGCGATAATTTTCGGATAAATCGTCCAAAAAAAATGGCGATCACGATAAGTACCGGTAATACAACCAATAATGAAAGTGTAAGCTTAATGGAGATGATCGCTAAAAAAGCGATACCACCAATTAACAGCACCAATTGACGGGTCATTTCGGCAAGCGTAGTAGTTAAAGTGTCCTGTATCTGGGAAAGGTCTGCCGAAATGCGACTGTTTAATTCACCAACCCTGCGGTTGGAAAAGAAATTCATAGGAAGTGTGATCAGCTTAAAATAAGTGTCCCGCCGAATATCGGCCAACGATCGTTCCGCGACCTGTACGAACCATAATATCCTGAAAAAAGATACAAAGCCTTGTCCAAATAAAACCAGCAGTGCTAAAATCCCGATACCTTGTATGCATGCCGGTAAAAATTTGCTGGTTGCTTTACCCTGGGCGGCATCGATCAATCCACCTATGAACGAAGGGAAGGCCAAGCCCACCAAACTTGAAAGTAACAGGAAGAACATCGCACCAAAAAATTTAGCGCGATAGGGCCGGAGGTAACTAAGTAGTTTGGATATGCTTTTTAAGGTCTCGCGGTTGATCTGGGCTTTGGGTAATTCCTCTTTCTGCCTGTTGCCACTATTTAAAGTACTTCTGCCTCTTGCCATAATTCGATACTAAATCCCGGCCAAATTAAGCAGCATTGCATCTTTGGGGGTATAATAAAAAAAAATTGACGCTGCCATGAGAACCTAAAACGAAAACAGTCGACAGGCAGGCAACGTTATTCAAAATTGATGATCACCGTATCGCCCAGGTTCAAACCCAGCAAACCGCTGGCATTACCTTTGTTAATAGCGATCTCCAGATGGTCGCTAATACCAAACAGGCATAGCTTTTCACCCTCGGGCACTTCGTTATAATACCAGCTCAGGTGATTGATAGTTTCGTTACGCTTGAAGGATAAAGTAAAATTACGTCCCTGTTGCACCTGGTTGAAAAATTCCTTTGTGATATTAGTGATCACATTCTGGAACGAATCGATATAAATAACCACGCCTTTAATGAGGCTTTTCTCAATTACCGGCTGCAGGTTCATTTTTTTATCGATAGAATTTACCGGTAACCCGATATCTCTCAGCTTTCCGCCATCGGCTAAATGACAGGCCGTTTTAACAAAAATATCAGCCAGCGGAAAATGCAGGAATTTAAGATCCTGCATGATATTGATCTCAACCATCTCGTCGGGATCAGCATTGAACATTAACGAAAAAATACCGTTATCGGAGCCTACAAAAAAATGGTTTTTGTAATTAACAGCCAGGTATTTGGTTTCCTTGTTAAATACCGTATCGATACCTATCAAATGTACCGTGCCTTCAGGAAAATAGTGAAAGCTATTTTTAAGGATAAATGCCGCCTGCTGCACATTAAAGGCCGAAACGTTATGTGTAATATCGACTATACTTGCGCCGGGCAATAATTTTAAGATACTTCCTTTAAGGGCTGCCTGGTAAATATCTTTGTCGCCCAGATCAGTAGTTAAAGTTATTATTGCCATTAATTATTCAAATATTTATTGCTAATCTTGTGCAAGCATTACAAGCTACAAATATTCAATTTTTAATTCATAAAAAGTCTCGAACATAAAAATCTATTAAGTTTGACGGAGCTAAAAATATCTATCGAAAACGTGAACCCGGCAGTGTTGTGGGGACCCAATAACGACCACTTCGAGATCATCAAAAAGCAATATCCAAAATTAAAACTTGTGGCACGTGGCAACGAGTTAAAGGTTTTGGGTGATGATCATGAATTATCGGTATTCGACGAAAAATTCAACCACCTGTTGAAGCATGTCGAAAAATTTGAAAACCTGAATATTACCGATATCGAAAGAATATTGGGTTCAAAAGTTTCGTTAAGCGCAGTGTCAGAACCTGCACCTTCAGATAAATCGACCACTGGCGAGGTGATCGTATTTGGTCCGAATGGTATCCTGGTAAAAGCACGAACCGCTAACCAGCGCAGAATGGTGGATGGTATCGTTCGGAACGATATTTTGTTTGCCATCGGCCCGGCAGGTACCGGAAAAACCTATACCGCGGTAGCGCTGGCTGTAAGGGCATTGAAAAATAAAGAGATCAAACGGATCATACTAACCCGTCCGGCTGTTGAGGCAGGTGAGAACCTGGGCTTTTTGCCGGGCGACCTGAAAGAAAAGATCGATCCTTACCTGCGTCCGCTTTATGATGCGCTGGATGATATGATACCGGCAGAAAAGCTGAAAGTTTACCTCGAGAACCGTACCATCGAGATTGCACCGCTGGCATTTATGCGCGGCCGTACGCTCGACAACTGTTTTGTAATTTTGGATGAGGCGCAGAATGCCACCGATATGCAGTTGAAGATGTTCCTGACCCGTATGGGACCTACAGCGAAATTTATCGTCACCGGCGACGTAACCCAGATAGATTTGCCCAAAAAGCAGCAATCAGGTTTACACACCGCTTTACGCATCCTGACCGACATTAAAGGTATCGAGATCATTTACCTGACCGGCGAAGACGTGGTACGCCATAAACTGGTTAGGCGGATACTGGAAGCATACGGGGATATACAGTAATAGGGATTAGAGAATAGTTAACCAGTGATTGGGAGTATCATTTTAGATTTGCTACAACTAGTCACAAGTTAACCGATCACCAATTAACTAAAAAATGGCATCACTAAAAGAAACACACTTCAATTTTCCAAAGCAGACAGCTTTTTACAAGGGTAAAGTACGCGATGTATATACCATCGACAATAAATACCTCGCAATGGTGGTAACCGACCGGATATCGGCATTTGATGTGGTATTACCTGAGGCTATTCCTTATAAGGGCCAGGTATTAAATCAAATTGCTGCAAAGTTTCTGTTGGATACTGCTGATATAGTACCCAACTGGGTAATAACAGTACCTGATCCATCGGTTACTATTGGTCGCATTTGTGTGCCGTTTAAAGTGGAGATGGTGATCCGTGGGTATTTGGCCGGGCATGCCGCGCGTGAATACAGCGCGGGCAAACGCCTGTTGTGTGGTGAAACACTAGCCGAAGGCTTAAGAGAAAATGATAAGCTGCCTGAACCCATTATAACGCCCACTACCAAAGCATCGGTAGGGCATGATGAAGATATTTCAAAAGCAGATATCCTGGCGAAAGGCATTGTTTCTGCCGAAGATTATGCGCAACTGGAAAAATATACCAAATCACTTTACGAACGCGGTACCGAGATCGCAGCTAGGCAGGGGCTGATTTTGGTTGATACCAAATATGAGTTTGGTAAAGCCAACGGCGAGATATATTTAATTGATGAGATACATACGCCGGATTCATCCCGGTATTTTTACCAGGAAGGCTATGAGGAAAGGCAGTTGCGCGGTGAACCGCAAAAACAATTGTCGAAGGAATTTGTCAGAAGATGGCTGATTGAAAATGGTTTTCAGGGTAAAGAGGGGCAGGTTGTACCGGTAATGACGCCTGAGATAGTGAATTCGATATCAGAGCGGTATATCGAGTTATTTGAACAAATCACCGGGGAAAATTTTGTTAAAAGTGACAATGCTGATGTTTTGAAAAGAGTTGAAGCAGCAATTAACAAGGCCTTAAGTGATTTGTAATTTTTTATTGTAGATAAAAAAATTATATCTTAGTAGCGTAATTAATAAAAAATGAAGTTTACTGTTGATAAGCACGAAAAGTACGTATTGCTGAAACTAAATGAATCAAAGTTAAATTCATTGGTTACTCCGCAATTAAAGTCTGAGTTGATATTGATCAATACCGAAGGGCAGAGAAATATCATCATGGATCTGTCGCAGATTAAGTTTGCTGATTCCTCAGGTTTAAGCAGTTTGCTGGTAGGTCACCGTTTGTGCAAGAACGCATCAGGCGTATTTATCCTATCCGGCCTGAATGATGCAGTTGCGCGTTTGATCTCTATTTCCCAGTTAGACAGCGTACTTTCAATTGTTCCCACCACCGAAGAAGCCATCGATCTTATTTTTATGGAAGAAGTGGAAAAGCAATTGAAGAAAGAAGCGAAATAACAATTTTCACCCCTTTCCCGATATGAAATTTGAAGTTACTATATTGGGAAGCAGTTCGGCTACGCCAATTTTTAACCGAAATCCATCGGCGCAAGCATTAAATATTAACGAACATTATTATCTGGTTGATTGTGGCGAAGGAACGCAACAGCAAATGCTGCGTTTTGATATAAAAGCCAGCCGGATCGATCATATCTTTATCAGCCACCTGCACGGCGATCATTACCTTGGGCTTGTTGGATTACTGTCGTCTATGCACCTGAACGGACGCACGAGAACCCTAAAGCTTTTTTGCCCCGAACCCTTAAAGGAAATCATCGAGATTCAATTAAAATACTCTGATACTACTTTGCAATATAATATTGAGTATTGTTTTACCAATTCGAGTGTTGCAGAAAAGATATTGGAAACCCAGGACCTCGTAGTTGAAAGCATCCCGCTTGATCACCGCATCGCCTGCACTGGTTTCCTGTTCAAGCAAAAGAAACGATTAAGAAAGCTGATCAAGGAAAAGATCGCTGAATTGGATATTTCTGTTGAATATTATTCGGCTATAAAAAAAGGAGCTGATTATACCGCCCCGAATGGAAAGATCTTCCTCAATAACGAACTAACTTTCGATCCCGAACTGCCCAAAAGCTATGCATACTGTTCGGATACGCAATATAACGAGAACTATTTTGCACAGATCAAGGGGGTTGATCTGCTATACCACGAAGCTACTTTTACCCATAGTATGCTATCCCGTGCCGAAATTACCCACCATACCACAGCACTCCAGGCAGCCGAAATAGCAAAAATTACCCAAGCTAAAAGGTTGATCATTGGCCATTTTTCGGCCCGATACAAAACCTTGAACGAACTGCTCGACGAAGCCCAGTCGGTATTCCCGGCAACTGAATTGGCGATAGAAGGGAAAACCTTTTCCATTGAGTAATTTGAAGATTTGGTAATTTGAAGATTTGACAATTAATTGGCCTGCTTTAAAATCTTCGATTTTAAAATCAATCATCTTCAAATTAACCAATTTTCAAATTACTTATCCTTCTTCCCAAAAACCGAGAAGCTTACGTAGCGTTTGGGATGGGCCTTCAAGTCAACCAGCAATTTATTTAAACTGTTTGAGGCGCTGTCAAGGTTGCGGTACAGGTGGTCATCGTTCAAAAGTAATCCCATTGAGCCTTTGCCGTTATTGATCTTTGCCAATGACTCCTGCAGGTTTCCGATCGCCTTATTGGCGTTTTCTAAGGTTTGTTTGATATTTGAATGTGCCAGATCATTTGAAAAACTTTCGGCATTACCTGCTATGGTGTTCAAATGTGCCGTGCTGGTTTTAAGATTATCAGAGGTTGCTTCAGCATTGGCCAGTATCCCTTTAATATGACCTGATTGCGATCCTACGAGGGTATCAATCTTTTTGGTGGTCCCTTCCAACGTTTGGAGGGTATTTGCGATACTCAGGAAGCTTCTGTTGATATTTTTCTGAAATTCAGGATTCATGGTCTTGTTGATCGCATCCAGTGAAGAATCCATTTTGCTGATCAGCTGTTCGGTTTTCTTTTGTATCGGTTGCAAGCTTTCTGCCAGGCTGCCCTGTATATCGGCCTCGAGTGTATCCTGATCGGTAGCAAATTTTTTGCTATTACCCATTTGAAATACGATGGCTTTTGAACCCAACAGGTCGGTACTTTCCAACTTTGCCCGCGTATTATCCGGAATATTATATTGTGGCTCGATCTTAAATTCAACGATCGTGCGCCCGTCAGGCTGCAAGGTCATTTTTGAAATATGGCCGATTTGGAAGCCGTTTACCAATACAGGTTTTGATACCGACAATCCCTCAACACTATTATAAATGGCGTAATAACGGTTTGTCGTAGAAAAGATATCGTTTCCCCGCAAATAACTATAGCAAAGGATCAATATCGTTATCGCGATAGTGGTTAGTACACCTATTTTTGTTTCGTTTGATATCTTCATTGGGTGTTTTATATTAATTGGGGGTTCTTATATTGATGATTTGAGATCAATATGTTCTATTTGATCTGCAAATCGAATCTTAATCCCCAATAAAATGATCAACCTTAAATTATTTTAGCCCGGTAATACTATTTGACTATTAAACAAAATTCACTCAAAATCCAAAACCTATCCCCAATACCCAATACCCAATACCCGATACCCGATACCCGATACCCGATTCCAACAACCCACCTTATTTCCCTGTATCCTCAACTTCGTCTTTATACTTTTGTATAGCCCTAACGATCGAAGCAGCAATTTCGTTTTGTCCTTTTTCAGAATTCAGGTAGTCTTCTTCTTCATGGTTATTGATATAGCCCGTTTCAACCAATACCGATGGCATTGCTGTATGGTCCAATACAAAAACCACCTGTTCGCGCACCCCATCACTTGGGCGGCCATCACCCTGGGTAAATTCAGTATTGATGAGGTCGGCCAGATGAATACTTTGTTTACGGTACCTGTTTTTCATCTGGTTAAGTAAAATGGCTGCCATGGGGTCATCGGCCCTGGCTTCAGTTGATGTGATTACTTTATTATCATCGCCAACCTCTTCGTTTTCGCGAAGCGCCTCATTTTGAGGGCCTATACGATTGGTGCTATACACCAGCAGCAAAACACCTTTACCCGAGCGATCGGCAACGCTCACCGTTCTGTAAACAGGCTTGTGATGCTTATGTCCGATCACCTCCCTTACCTTCCTGTCGGGAAGTGCGTTGCAGTGTATTGAAATAAAAAGGTCGCCATGATTCGAGTTCGCAATCTCGGCGCGTTTGCCCCAAAGTACATCATAATTATCAGTTCGGGTCATAACGATCCTTACATCGGGAAACTGTTTTTCTAATTCGTCCTGCAATTTCTTCGCTATTGCAAGCGTTACATTCCTTTCGAAAGAATAAGCGCCCTGGGCTCCCGGCGAATATCGACCCCCTTGTGGTGGGCGATCACCGTGCCCGGCATCGACAATAATGGTTCTGATTTTGAAACCACTGTCGGTAACAGGGTTATTGTTTTTTATTGAAACCGGATTCCTGAATGAAAATAGTGTAAGGGTTATTACGGATATTGATAAACCATAAATCAGATTTTTAAATGCCTTATTTTTCATTCGTTTTATATGTTCATTTGATAGCCTTAACGCTTGCTTATTATTCAGTCACTATTGTGATGAATAATGTGCAGGTTTCATTATTTTTGGAGGCTGTTAACATTAAGCAAAAATACTATTCATAATCGACTTTGAAATTCGTTAGCCTGTTTTTTCTGCCCGTATTCTTCTTAATGGCCAACGTGACAGCATCTGCAAAAAAAAGCAGCGTTAACGGGTCCCGCTTTTCTATTGACACTATTATTAAACTGGATAGTGCCAAATACCGGAAACTGACTAAAGGTACAAAATCTGTGTCGAATTTGGGGACCCAAAAGCTTGTCAACGATACCAGCAAGAATAAAGGCGGACTTAAGTCGATGATCACCGCCCGGGAAAATGATTCCGACTATTACGATGCCGTACACCAGGTGCTGTACCTTTACGGTCAGGCTAGGGTAACTTATGAAGATTTTGAATTGGACGCCGATTATATCCGGGTTGATGAAAAAAACAAATTGATCTTTGCCAGCGGCAGGATCGATCCACTTACTAAACGCTACGTTGGCCGACCTATTTCAAAACAGAAAAAGGATAAACCGGTAATCTCCGATTCGTTGATATTTAACTACGATACGAAAAAGGGTAAAATTTACAATGCCGCATCAGACCAGGACGGTAATTATATTTCAGGCGGACAGATCAGGAAATTGAACGGAGATGATGCCGCCTACGATCACGTGATCTTCAGTACCTGCGATTTGCCCTACCCGGATACGCATTTTGGTATCGTGATCACTAAAGGGATAGGCGAGAAGAACCAGATATTTTCGGGGCCGGCATTCCTCGAGGTGGAAGGCATACCGCTTCCTTTGGCAATTCCCTTTGGTTTCTTCCCCAAACCCGACTCCCGTTCTTCGGGGGTGATCATACCAACTTTTGGGGAGGACCAAAAACTTGGCTTTTACCTCAGAAACTTTGGTTATTACCTTGCGCTTAATGATTATGTCGACCTGACCAATACAGGTACGCTGTATTCAAAAGGTTCATACGAAGTAAGTTCTTCTGCCCGATATTTTAACCGATATAAATATACCGGCACAGTAACTCTGAGTTATAGCTCTACCAATTACGGTTTACCTACCGACCCTGCAAGCCACGATTTTCACATCGACTGGTCGCATTCCCAAAACCCGAACTCCAACCCGGGCACAACTTTTACCGCATCGGTTAATGCAGGTACAGCTGGTTTTTATTCACATAACCCGGCCACCGAAGGGTTTAACCTGCAGACGCTAACGCAGAATACTTTACGCTCAAGTATCGCTTACGGAAAAACATGGGCAGGTTCGCCTTTTAACTTAACGGTCAATCTTTCCCATAGCCAGGATCTGACAAATAAAACCGTAACACTCGAGCTACCAACCTTTAATTTTAACATGTCGACCATCAATCCCTTCGATTCAAAAGACAGGGTTGGCACACAGCTTTGGTACCAAAAGATAACGGTGGGTTATAGCGTACAGGGTACCAATAAACTAAATAATATACCCGAAGCCAACTTGTTTCAAAGTACTACATTAACTAAACGGCTGCAAAATGGGTTCGAACATACGATACCCGTTGGTTTTAATCAAACGATCGCCAAATATTTCCAGTTCAGTGCTAACTTTAATTATAGCGAATACTGGTATTTTCAACATATAAAAGAATCATTCTCAAGGGGAAGCGTCCCTGGCAGGGACTCCCTGGTTTATGATACAGTTGGCGGATTTAAAAGAGCCGGGCAATACAATTTTGGCGCTTCAATATCAACCAAGGTATATGGAATGATGACTTTTAAGAGCGGCAACGTTATGGCTCTGAGGTATGTAGCCACACCTTCAATTGGCGTTAGTTTTCACCCCGATTTTTCCGATCCTAAGTTTGGTTATTATCAAACCGCAGTTAGTAATGCAACTGTTCCCTACCAAATTTCAACGCAACGCTATTCTATTTTTCAGAACTCAGTTTATGGTGGCCCGGGGGCCGGCAAAGCCGCAGCAATGACTTTTTCGCTTGATAATAATATCGAAGCCAAATTGCGCCCAAAAAGTACAGATACGTCAACAAACGGTAAAAAGGTAAAGATACTGGAGGGATTCACGATCTCAACCTCGTACAATTTTGCAGCTGATTCATTCCGCCTTTCGCCGATCGCATTTTCAGGCCACACTACTTTATTCAAGGATAAAGTAAATGTTACGTTCAACGGCACGTTCGATCCTTATACCACTGTGGTTCGTGATTCAATTTACAATGGTGGTGTTATCAAATATAAAATACCTATCGACAGGTATACTTTCCAGGATGGAAAATTGCCTTCGCTGATACAGGCAAGCGTTTCCGCCAGTGCTAGTTTGAATCCTGCAGTTTTTCATCCAAGCGTACAACCTGCCGCGCCGGGAACGAGCCTGCAAACAATGAACCCCGAGCAGGCTGCAAAGCTCGCCTTATTAAACAGCGATCCTTCCGCCTACCTCGATTTTAATATTCCATGGAATATTTCTGTCAATTATTCATTTACCTACAGCAACCTTTACACAAGTACTTATATTAGCAACACGCTGATGTTTTCGGGTGATGTGAGTGTTACAAAAAACTGGAAAGTTCAATATACCACAAACTACGACCTTCGGAAAGGTCAGCTGAGCAGCGCCACTTCCTTTGGTATTTCGCGCAATTTGCATTGTTGGGATTTGTCGATGCAATGGCTGCCATTTGGATATTATAAGTCGTACATGGTTACATTAAAGGTAAATGCAGCTATATTGCAAGACTTGAAATTAACCAAACGCAGTGATTATACTAACAATCAAAGCTATAACCCTTACCAGTAATGCAGGCAGAAATTATAACTATTGGCGATGAGATTTTAATAGGGCAAATCGTAGATACAAATTCGGCCTGGATAGCGCAGCAATTAAACGCTATCGGGATAAGAGTTAAGCAAATATCTTCGGTATCAGACGACAAAAGCCATATTATCGCTGCACTTAAAGAAGCCCATGAGCGCGCCAATGTTATATTGATCACCGGGGGACTCGGTCCGACCAAAGACGATATCACAAAAAAAACTTTGGCCGATTACTTTGGTGTCAAATTAGTGCAGAACGCGGCGGCGCTGGCCAATGTCAAAGCGATTTTCAGGCGTTTACGTGGCAATAACTTTACCGAACTACTGGAAGTAAACAAACAACAGGCCCTGGTTCCGGAGAATTGTGAGGTGATACTCAACCGAAACGGTACCGCACCCGGTATGTGGTTCAACTACGATGATACCATTTATATGTCGATGCCGGGTGTACCGCATGAAATGATGTATATGATGGAAGAGCAGGTATTGCCGAAGTTAAAATCTAGCCTGAAACTGCCGCATATCATTCATCATACGATATTGACCGCGGGTGAAGGGGAGTCGTACCTGGCCGAAAAAATAGCCGATATTGAAGATGCACTGCCTCCTTATATTAAATTAGCCTATTTACCTAAACTTGGGCAGGTTCGTTTGCGTTTAAGTGCTTATGGCGATAATGAAGACTTTTTGAAAGAAAAGGTCAATGAGTTTGCAGTCAGAATAACAGAACGGGTTGGCAAAGCGGTGGTTTCACAGGAAGATATTCCACTTGAAAAGGCTATTTTGGATGTGATGGCCGATCGGGGATTAACACTTTCTGCAGCCGAGAGTTGTACGGGGGGCTATATTTCGCACCTGATCACGCAACATCCGGGCTCATCAAAGGTGTTTTTCGGGGGAGCGGTTTCTTATTCGTACGAATTGAAAGAGAGTATCCTGGGCGTAAAAAACGAAACGTTATGGCAACATGGAGCTGTAAGCCAGGAAACAGTGACCGAAATGGTTGAAGGCGCGCTCGAAAATTTTAAATCAGACTATGCGATCGCTGTTACCGGCATTGCCGGGCCCGATGGAGGAACAACAGAAAAGCCGGTTGGCACAGTTTGGATCGGCGTGGCCAACAAGACTAAAACCGTCACTAAGAAATTTTCATTTGGCAATAAGCGCCGCCAGAATATAGAAAGAACAGCAATTGCAGCATTGAACATGCTGAATATTTTGCTAAATGAATTAAAGTAAATAAGTAATTTTGCCCCGATATATCTAAAATATATGGCTAAATACCAATTGTTACTGCCTAAAATGGGCGAAAGTGTTGCTGAAGCTACCATAATTAAATGGAGTAAAGCTGTTGGCGACATGATCGAGGCCGATGAGACAGTAATGGAAATTGCTACCGATAAAGTTGATTCCGAAGTTCCATCACCGGTTTCCGGTAAACTTTTAGAGCAATTGTGCGGCGAAAATGAAGTAGTGCAGGTTGGATCGGTGATCGCAATTATTGACACTGGGGGTGAGGAAGAAAAAAGCGAAGTAGCTGCACCTGTAGCGGTTGAGGCCCCTGTGGCGGAGCCAGGTCCGGTAGCCGAAGTTATAGAAGAAACTGTTGCTGCTGCTCAAAATATACCGGGTATCGAACAACTTCAGCCAAAACCGATCGTAGCTCAGGAAATTATAGAAGGAAACCGGAGTTCGGGCAGGTTTTATTCGCCTCTGGTGAAAAACATAGCCGCACAGGAAGGTTTTACGCTCGAAGAACTGGATCAGATACCCGGAACCGGGGCTGAAGGTCGTTTAACCAAGGACGATCTGTTGAATTATATTCAGAATCCAGCTGCTTATAAAGCTGCTAATGCGCAGCCTAAGTCCGTTGAACAGCCTAAGGAAGAACCTAAGGTTATTGAAATAGCACCTGAACCAGTTCAGGCGGAACCCGTTAAGCAGGAACCTGTTGTTCAAAAACCAGTGGAACAGGCACCGCAGCCCGAGGCGAAGCCCGCTCCGGCAGTATCTGTTTCGGGCGGAGACGAGATCATCGAAATGGATCGTATGCGTCGCCTGATCGCCGATCATATGGTGATGAGCAAGCAAACTTCACCACACGTAACTTCGTTTATCGAGGCTGACGTGACCAATATTGTGCAATGGCGCGAAAAAGTTAAAAACGCTTTTGAGAAGAAAGAAGGCGAAAAAATAACTTTCACCCCGATATTTATCGAGGCAGTTGCACGCGCTATCCGTGATTTTCCATTTGTGAACGTATCCGTTAGCGGGAATCAGATCATCAAAAAAGCAAATATAAACATAGGTATGGCTACGGCTTTGCCTAGCGGTAACCTTATCGTTCCGGTTATTAAAAAGGCAGATGAACTTAACCTTGTTGGCTTAACCAAAGCTGTCAACGACCTTGCCAATCGCGCGCGTAACAATAAATTACTGCCCGACGAGGTAAAAGATGGAACATTCACGATCACCAATGTTGGTTCTTTCGGCAATGTGATGGGTACACCTATTATCAATCAGCCGCAAGTTGCAATTCTGGCAGTAGGGGCCATAAAAAAGAAACCAGCCGTTATCGAAACACCACAGGGTGATATGATCGCCATCAGGCATATGATGTTTCTGTCGCTTTCCTACGACCATAGGGTAGTAGACGGAGCCTTAGGCGGAACTTTCCTTCGCCGCATCGCCGATTACCTCGAGAAATGGGATATTAACAGGACGGTTTGATTTGTTGGGTATTGGGTATCAGGTATTGGGTATCAGGTATTGGGTATCAGGTATTGGTTAATAGGGAATTTTACTTTAGTAAGTTAACTAAACTAGACATCTTGAGCATCACCAAAAAATCCTGAAAATCGTGTCCAAAAAATGATATTCACTCACTCACTCACTCACTCACTAATTCACTAATTCACTCATTCACTAATTAAACAGCAAAGGCTCCCGCAGGAGCCTTTGTTGTTCATAAACTAACCGTAAAATTAGCCAATTTAAACGGCTTGTTTTTTAGCCGGAGCTAAACTGACCCCTTTCAGCTGATCGGCAAAGGCGATGAAAGCCTTGGTTGATATACGATGCTGATAATCGATCAGTTTTTGCAAATTGATTTTTCCGATCACATATTTAAAACTTCCTGAGTAATAACGTTCCTGGATATATTCAAATCCGAGCGCATCAACCAGGTCGTCATCTTCGTAGCGCAGGTAAATATTGAGCTCGATATCATTCGTAAATTGAAGCTCTTTCCTTGATTTGGCTTTCTTGTATTCGTACTGGTACTCATAACGCAAGGCGGCAATATCCGATAAGACAGCCGAGCCGGTTGGATGTCCGCCTGCACCTTTGCCGAAAAAGAATTGCTGGTCGGCGAAAGCTGCCTGCACGATGACCCCGTTGTATTCATATTCCACATTATAGAGGAATTCTTTATCGTTAACGAATTTCGGCAAAACAAATAGTGCCACATGCTGGTCGTCCAGTTCCTTAGCAACCGGCACCATTTTGATCTTCAGGTTTTTTTCGCGGGCATATTGCAGATCGTAGGCCGATAGGTTTTGTATCCCCAGGTTAAAAACTTCCTCGGGTTTAACCACAACACCATAAGCGTGAGCAGCCACGATAACCAGTTTGAATTTTGCATCAAAACCACCAACGTCCATCGTAGGGTCGGTCTCAGCAAAGCCCAGGTCCTGAGCCTGTTTCAATGCACTGGCATAATCAAGCCCCTCTAAATAGCCTTTTGATAAAATATAATTGGACGAACCATTGAATATACCGCAAATAGAATGCAGTAATTCGTTGTCGTAATACTCCTCCAGGTTACGGATGATAGGAATACTGCCGCAGACTGATCCTTCATACAAAAGTGACGTGCCGTGTTGATGTTGTAAATTGATCAGCTCTTCGAGGTGATTTGCGATCATTTTCTTGCTGGCAGAAACCACATTCTTACCACTGCTCAGTGCACGCGAAACGATCTCAAAAGCCGGTTCAGTTTCGTTGATCAGTTCAACAATGGTATTAATTTCGGGGTTATTCAATAATTCTTCACGATCGGTAGTAAACAGTTCGGATGGTAGCGAACGTTGCTTGCTCTTATCCTTTATACATATTTTTACGATCTCGATATTCAGGTTCTTGGTTTTGATGATGTCATGCAAACCCTGGCCGACAACGCCAAAACCAAAAAGTCCAATAGTTAGTTTCTTACTCATGCTGATTGTTGTAGTTCTATAATTTTTCCTTTTACGTCGGTCTTAAAAAATGAAGTGATAACGTTGGTCAGGAGTTCTGTTTCAATAAGGAAGCCATCGTGCCCGTAAAACGAGTCGAGTTCGGCAAAAGCGGCTTTTGGAATATGCCTGAAGAGGTATTGCTGTTCTTCGATGGGGAAAAGCAGGTCGGATTTTAAGCCGATAACCAGCGTTTTGGCTTTGATCAGGCTCAAGGCTTTTTCAACGCCATTGCGTCCGCGGCCTACATTATGGGAGTCCATCACTTTGGACAGGTACCAATAGCTATAGGCATTAAAACGTTTTACCAGTTTTTCGCCCTGATAATTCTGGTATGAAGCGGCTTTAAAGTCGTCAGTTTTTTTATCATCATCCTCCTGCTGTGTTATCGAGTAGGTTTTGTACCCTCGGTAGGAGAGTAATGCGATACTGCGTGCAACTTTCAAACCTTTAGCACCGCCATCGGGTTGGTTGGCAAAAAAGCTGCGATCGGTAGCTATTGCCAACCGTTGCGATTCGTTAAATGCGATACCCCACGGAGAATGACGTGCGTTGGTGGCTATTAAAATAAGGTTTTTGATCCGCTCAGGTTCTATGATTGCCCATTCCATGGCTTGCTGACCACCCAAAGAACCCCCAATAACGATATGGATATTATTAATGTCGAGGTGTTCGGCTAAAAGCTGGTGTGCCTTTACCATATCGCGAACCGATATTTCGGGGAATGCAAGGTAGTAAGGCTGACCGTTAACCGGGTTGATGCTCAACGGGTTGCTGGTGCCGTAGTTTGAACCTAAAATATTGGCACAAACGATAAAATGTTCATCCGGATTAAAATGGTAGCCATCGCCAAACAAGCCTTTCCACCAATCCAACACGTCGGAATTTGCCGTCAAGGCATGGCATACCCATACTACGTTATCCTTGTTTTTGTTCAGCTTGCCATAGGTATGAAATCCTATTTCTAAATGAGGCAGCTTGTGGCCGGATTCGAGTGCAAATTCCTGTTGATAATTAAATTTTTGTAAGGTATTCATCTGGTTGCTTTGTTAATCGGGAAGCGGCTATTTGCCGCCCCCGCTTAACTTGTTATATGATTGTATTTAAATCGCTTTGGCCTTCTGTTAAACTCTTTCTCTTCTTTTTATCAGAAAGCCTCCAATACTCCTTTTTTTGAGGAGTTAATTAAAATTATTTGTGTTGACGTTATTTGATCTTAGCAAATGCCTGTTCAAAGTCAGCCTTGATATCATCAATATGTTCGATACCTACAGCCACACGTAATGCATTTGGTTTGACGCCCGCCGCCAGTTGTTCTTCCTCAGATAACTGCTGATGGGTAGTAGCTGAAGGCTGGATGATCAATGTTTTGGCATCACCCACATTAGCGAGGTGACTTACCAGTTGCAGGCTATCGATGAAACGCCCTGCATCTTCTTTTGCACCTTTTACTTCGAACGACAGCACTGCACCGAAACCATTTTTAAGGTATTTCTTAGCTAATGCGTGGTAAGGTGATGAAGCCAGGCCAGGGTAGTTAACCTTCGCTACTTGCGGGTGTTGCTCCAACCATTGTGCAAGTGCTAAAGCATTATCGACATGGCGCTGAACACGCAGCGATAGGGTTTCAATACCCTGCAAAAACAGGAAGGAATTGAATGGTGAAAGTGCAGGACCAAAATCGCGCAAACCCTCAACACGGGCACGAATGATGAACTGGATATTGCCAAAAGGTCCGCCAATACCAAATACACTCGAAAATACCAGTCCATGATAGCCTTCTGCCGGTTCGCTGAATTGCGGGAATTTGCCATTGCCCCAATTATAGTTACCACCATCTACGATGACACCACCAATACTGGTACCATGTCCGCCGATCCATTTTGTTGCAGACTGTACAACAACATGTGCACCATGTTCAAGCGGCCGGAATAGGTATCCAGCTGCTCCAAAGGTATTATCAACGATCAATGGCAGGTCGTGTTTTTTGGCCAGGGCCGCGATTTTTTCAAAATCGGGCACATTAAATTCGGGGTTACCGATCGTTTCCGCATAAATGGCTTTGGTATTGCCGTCGATCAGTTTTTCCAATTCTTCGGCAGAATCATCTTTGGCAAAACGTGCCTCTATCCCGAGGCGCTTAAAGGCAACTTTAAATTGGTTATAGGTTCCTCCATAAATAAATGGCGAGGAAACGAAGTTGTCGCCTACCCCCAGTATATTATTTAAAGCGATGAATTGTGCAGCCTGCCCCGAACCCGTGGCCAGAGCCGCTACGCCACCTTCTAAAGCTGCGATGCGTTTTTCGAACACATCGGTCGTAGGGTTCATGATGCGGGTATAGATGTTACCAAATTCTTTCAGCGCGAAGAGATTAGCTCCATGCTCGGCATTTTTAAATACATACGAAGTGGTCTGGTAAATTGGCACAGCGCGACTGCCTGTGGTTGGGTCGGGCTCCTGCCCGGCGTGCAATTGTAATGTTTCGAATTTTAAAGTTGACATGGCGTTACGGTTTTGTTTGTTTATTTATTATTTCAATTTAAAATGGTTTTGCAAAAAGCTAAAAGAGACAGTGATCCAATATAGAGGCGAGCAGTGCTATCAGAAAATAGTAGTGCAGCCTACGCCGGGATCAACAATAACAAATACACATACACATGCGCTGAGCTACAAAACTGCGCGAGGGTACGAACCCTTTGAAGGGTATGAATAATACTTGCCGGAAAATGTAATTCAAACTTTTCATGGTTATTAATTTATATCCCCCGGAGATCCATTCTCCGGGCCAGGAATTGGCACCTTCTCAATCTGAGGGTTGCCAGCGGGTCATTGAGCCTGATCTCTCGCCGCTTCTTTATAAATCAAAACCTGTTTTGGAGGTATTGATCGAAAGGTATTGCTACCAAATATTGTTGCGAAGATAATGCATAGCAAAGTAAATCTCCAAATTAAATTTGTTTTTTGTGGGAAGGGCAGGGCGGAGGGTGGTTGGCGCGAGGCGGTTAGCGGAGGATGCGAGCAGAGGTGGTGGAAACGGTGAATTTATTCTTTGTATGTACTTAGGTCCTTTACAACTTTGCCTATTTCGGCTAAAGCCGTTTTGTTGAAATTCTTATTCCGTTGGCTGAAGCCAACGGCAATGAAATTTACAAAGCTATTGCTGCTACATTTAGGTTACGGATAAAGGATATAATATAAATGCTTTAGCCAAATCAATTAGCTTGCTGTTTAATATAGGGCGTTTCAATATCTCCGCATACGACAATTTGCCTTAAGCCAACGGTAATGAAATTTAGAAACCTATTGCCGTCACATTTATTTGACGGATAAAGGATAAAGGATAAAGGATAAAGGATAAAGGATGAGGGCTTTAGCCAAACAGACAGACGCCTGGTTAATAAATAGTATATTGAAGGATGATCGTCTCCATTTCCGGCAATCGCATGGCGGATATTTACTTACCTGGCCCCAAACAAATTTCGCTTCAATTCATCCGAGATAACTTTGGTTACTTCGATAATATCATCAGCTACTTGGGTATTGTTGGCTACGTGCCGGTGCGATTGATCGCGATAGGGCAGCAGGTATTGCTGGTAGGCCGGCATCACATGGTTATGCCATCGGTACATCACATCTTCGTGGTCATAACCACGCTCGTGCAGGTCACGTTTAAGGCGCCGGGATAGGGCAATGGGTTCATCAGCTTCGATGAAAATTTTCAGATCGAGCTTTTGCGCTATTTCTTCAAAGTGGAAGATGAACAGTCCTTCAATGATCAGTATCGGAGCGGGTTTGATCTCCAGCATTTTAGGAACGGCATCAGGGTTATTGAACGTATATTCCTTTTTATAAACCGTATTGCCAGCAATAAGTTGTTCGATGTCGGCCATAAACTGCTTACGGTCTATAGTCTCCGGTAGATCGAAATTGTACAGGGTATTTTCTTCCCGTGTCATCCCTGCTGCAACCGGAAAATAGTAATCATCCTGCGAAAGGAGGCAAATTTCATCAGCTGCAAAATGTTCCTGAAAACACTTCAGAAAAAAAGTTTTTCCGGAACCACTTCCGCCTGCTATACCTATGATGAAGGGAGCCTTAACCATTAAAACCTATTGTTCGTTAGGGACGCCGTAGCTTAAATTTACCTGGAAACGTTTATCTAGAGCACCCAAAGCCTGGGCTACGTTTTTGGTCATTACGATGATCACGTCTTTCGTTTGTTCGTTATCCGTAAAGCGACCAACAACTTTTGCAAAAGTGGTGCGGTTGGTCATGATATTGGTTATTTTGATCACCGTACCAATTGGAGCTGTACGATGCAGTACCAGTTTTTTATTGGGGTCCAGACTTTCGTCTTCGATCCATGTTCCTACGCCATGCTCATCCTTTTCAAAAATTCCAAATTTGTTCGAATTGGCATGAAAAACAGTTGCGTTAGCACTATCCTGGTGCGATACGACCAGTGTTGAATCCCGTTTAACAGTTTGGCTTTCAGTTGGGCTATCGAGCACTTTGGCAGGTGTTTGAACCGGTTCGGCAGGTACATTGGCACTGATATTCAATATTTGCCCGGGTTGTATCGTATTTGATGGCAGGTTGTTTTGCTTTTCGATATTGTCAACCGTAGTATTAAAACGTTTAGCTATTGAGTACAGGGTTTCGCCGGCCGATACCTTATATTGAGTTGGCGGGCCTGCCGGCTGCATTTCGGTATGTTTGGGCGAGTTTTGCTGTTGTACCGGTTGTTGTACTATCTTCGATTGTTCAGGTTCGCGACTTGCTGCCTGGCTATCTTCCGTCGACTGATCCTTTTCACCCTTATGTTTTTTCTTGCTCTTTTTATCTGACGTGCTTGCTTTTTCTTTCTTTTTGGGCTCAGCGGCAGGTGCGCTCGCAGGAATTTTTATCGTTTTACCGATAGTCATTTTAGCATTGTCATTATAACTCTGCAATTCACTAACCGGTATATGGTATTTATGGGCGATCGAATAATACGTGTCTTTCTTTTTGATCTTATAAACGATCACTTTTTTGCCTTTATGTTCTTCCTGAACCACCGAAGCAGCAGCAGAACGAGTAAAAGATAGGAGCGAGATCGTAAATATTGTCAGCGTCAGTAATAGAATTTTAAATTTCATTTCTTTTAGAAGTATTGTAAGTTTAAAACTTTCAACTGCGAATAGTTCTTTAGGTAGATCAACTGATCTTTAAAGATCAAGAACGACTCAGGCTGCATTTTTTGTATCCCGCTGTGTAATAAATCGTGGTAGATGATGTTATTCTCGTCCAGGAGGTACAGCAATTGCTGCAATTCGTCTTCCTTTTTCGCGTGCAAAGATACAATTCTCCACTTATTGCGTTCAAGATAAAAGCTTGAATTTTCCAGTGGATGAACAGGTATTTTTAGTGAAAGGAGGAATTCAGCCGAAACCGGGTCGGGTAATGACAGGTCTTTATTCAATTCAAGGTCGATGAGCGGCTGATATTCACGCAAAAACCGGCCGGTTTGAATGTCGATCAGTTGCAGTTTTTTAGGCTGGAAGCGGATGTCATAACCGATAGGGCCGTTAATGGTCAGGTGGTCAAAAGCCAGGTTATAATTGCTCCAAACGGTTTTGCCGGTTTCAGACCGTAACGCTATCAATGCTTTGTGCACCGGGCTTTCCGTAGTTTGGTAGTGGTGTAATAACAAAATGCCGTCATTTGCAGCTTCGATACCTGTTAACCAGCGCTCATCGGTAGCCAGGTCTTCGAAATGAATTTTGCCGGTTTTCAGGCAAACAGACGAAAATAAAACGCTTTTATTGGCGGCATCCCGTGTTTCGATCAACAGGATATCCCTTAAGCTATCGATGTCGAAACGCCAGACGGGAGACTTAAAATGATGATCAATAAAAAGCGTCATGCTGCAAAGATGGTGTTTTCCTGTGGATACCTTTATATACAAAGTAGCCTTACCTTAGGTTTTAATTTATAAATTTGGCCCTTAATCAGTTACTGATATTTATATGAGCAAAGGGATAATAAGCAAAGAAGAAGATTACTCGCAATGGTATAACGACCTGGTCATTAAAGCAGATATGGCCGAATATTCGCCTGTAAGGGGCTGTATGATCATCAAACCTTATGGCTACTCGATCTGGGAGAAAATGCAGGCCGTTTTGGATGGCATGTTTAAAGAAACCGGTCATAGCAATGCCTATTTTCCGCTTTTTATTCCGAAATCGTTCTTCTCTAAAGAAGCCAGCCACGTGGAGGGCTTTGCCAAAGAATGCGCGGTAGTAACGCACTATCGTCTGAAAAACGACGAGAACGGAAATATTGTGGTCGACGAAGATGCCAAACTGGAAGAAGAATTGATCGTAAGACCAACTTCCGAAACTATTATCTGGAATACCTACCGCGGCTGGATACAATCCTACCGCGATTTGCCGATACTGGTCAACCAATGGGCCAATGTGGTGCGTTGGGAGATGCGTACACGCCTGTTTTTGCGTACCAGCGAATTTTTATGGCAGGAGGGGCATACCGCCCATGCCACCGCTGAAGAGGCAATAGCAGAAACCGAACAAATGCTGGAAGTTTATGCTGATTTTGCAGAAAACTGGCTGGCTTTACCGGTAGTTCGTGGTCGTAAAACGCCGAATGAACGCTTTGCCGGGGCTTTGGATACCTATTGTATAGAGGCATTGATGCAGGATGGTAAAGCATTGCAGGCTGGCACATCACACTTTTTAGGTCAGAATTTTGCCAAGGCCTTTGATGTGAAATTCACGAGTAAAGAGAATAAACTGGATTACGTTTGGGCCACCTCATGGGGGGTATCAACCCGGTTGATCGGTGCACTGATCATGTCACATTCGGATGATGCAGGACTGGTATTGCCACCAAAACTGGCACCTATCCAGGTGGTCATCGTTCCGATCTATAAGCACGAAGAAGAATTACAGAATATCTCGGCCTACGTTAAAGAATTGACAAAAGAGCTGAAATCAAAAGGTATATCTGTTAAGTTTGATAGCAGGGATACACATCGCCCGGGAGCAAAATTTGCCGAGTGGGAGTTAAAAGGTGTACCTGTAAGGGTGGCCATTGGCAGCCGCGATATGCAGAACGGAACGGTAGAGCTGGCACGCCGGGATACCAAAACCAAAGAAACTGTTAATCAGGAGGGATTAGCCGGGGTGATCGGCCAATTGCTGGAAGAAATTCAAACCAATATTTACACCAAAGCTCTGAATTTCAGAACTGAAAACACCCGTCAGGCCGACGATTACGAAGAGTTTAAACGATTGCTTGACGAAGCACCGGGTTTCATCTCAGCACACTGGGATGGCACGGCCGAAACCGAGCAAGTGATCAAGGAAGAAACCAAAGCTACCATACGCTGTATACCTTTGAATAATACTTTAGAAGAAGGCAAATGTATCCGTACCGGAAAACCTTCAACACAAAGGGTATTATTTGCAAGGGCATATTAATTTGAGTTGATCAGGTTGAGTGAGTGAGTGGTTGAGTGGTTAAGTTACCACTAATCAAACTTAATCCAACTTTACCGATAGCTATCGGGACAACTTAATCCAACTTAATCAACCCAATCCAACTTAACCAACCAACCCATGAAATTCGCAACAAAAGCTATCCACGCAGGGCAGGAGCCCGATCCAACAACCGGGGCTATCATGACACCGATATACCAAACTTCTACCTATTGGCAGAAATCGCCGGGAGATAATAAAGGATTTGAGTACTCGCGCGGTACCAACCCTACCCGTAAGGCTTTAGAGGCATGTTTGGCGGCTTTGGAAAATGCAAACTACGGACTGGCATTTTCAAGCGGTATGGGTGCAACTGATGCGGTAATGAAATTGCTGCAACCCGGAGATGAAGTGATTACTGGGAACGATCTGTACGGTGGTTCATACCGTATTTTTACCAAGGTATTCGCAAATTATGGAATCAAATTTCATTTCCTCGACTTGTCGAAACCCGAGATCATAACAGAATATATAAACGAAAAAACAAAGCTGGTTTGGATCGAAACACCTACCAATCCAACTATGCAAATTATTGATATAGAAGCCATTGCTAAAATCACCAAAAGTAAAGGTTTATTACTGGCAGTGGATAATACCTTTGCTTCGCCCTACCTGCAAAACCCGATCGACCTGGGGGCAGATATTGTGATGCATTCGGTTACTAAATACATCGGCGGGCACAGTGATGTGGTAATGGGTGCCCTGATGCTGAATGACGAAGTGCTTTACAAAAAGCTCTGGTTTATTTACAATGCCTGTGGTGCCACACCGGGGCCAATGGATAGTTTCCTGGTATTGCGTGGTATCAAAACCCTGCACCTGCGCATGAAGGCACATTGCGAGAACGGTCGCGTTGTCGCCGAATTTTTAAAGACGCATCCTAAAGTTGACAAGATCTACTGGCCCGGTTTCAGCGATCATCCTAACCACGACATCGCGAAAAAGCAGATGAAAGATTTTGGCGGGATGATCTCGATCACCCTTAAAGGTGCCAATTTGAAGGAAACATTCCGTATTGCATCGTCTTTCAAAGTTTTTTCACTGGCGGAGTCGTTAGGAGGTGTCGAATCGCTGATCAATCACCCGGTTACCATGACACATGCCTCGATCCCGAAAGAAGAACGGGAAAAGGCTGGTGTAGTGGATAACCTGTTACGTTTGAGCGTTGGGGTGGAAGATATCGATGACCTGATCGACGATTTGAAACAGGCTTTAGTTTAACTGATGCCAACCGTTGCTATTTGTGACGAATGATAGTCGACCTCAAAGCATTTCTTGATTCCAAAGTCGACCAATATAACCGGCTGGATTTTATCGACAACGACCCCATTTCTATTCCGCACCTGTTCACAAAAAAGCAGGATATCGAGATCATGGGTTTTTGGGCCGCTACTTTGGCCTGGGGACAGCGCGTTACCATAATCAATAAGAGCAAAGAACTGATCAGCCTGATGGACGGTGCGCCTTATGATTTTATTAGTAATCATGAAGAAACCGACCTGAAAAGGCTGCTGCATTTCAAACACCGCACTTTTAACGATATCGATACGCTGTATTTTATTTCATTTTTTAGAGATCATTATCGTCGCTATGCCTCATTGGAGGATGCTTTTGTGCCTGGGAATTTCATGCAGAGTCAAAGGCTGCATGAGCGTCAGGGCCTTTCGACAAATCCTTCGACGGGGCTCATGATGACAGCCGGCGCGCATGATAGTAAGGTGGTGGAAAACAGTCTCGATCATTTTAGAAAATACTTTTTTTCCTTACCCGATCACCCGCACCGGACGATGAAACATGTTTCGTCGCCCTCCCAAAAATCAACCTGCAAGCGTTTGAATATGTTTTTGCGCTGGATGGTGCGTAAAGATGAAAAGGGTGTCGATTTTGGTATCTGGAACAAGATCAAGCCCGCAGACTTGATCATGCCCTGTGATTTGCATGTCGACCGGGTATCCCGTAAATTAGGCTTAATTTCCCGCAAACAAACCGACTGGCAAACTGCGATCGAATTGACGGAGCGGTTGAGAGAATTTGACCCATTGGATCCGGTAAAATATGATTTTGCATTGTTTGGGTTGGGGATAGAGGAAAAGTTTTGATAACAATTTTTTACTTGGTAAATTTGTATATGACCAAATTAACAGTAAGTATACCTGATAACAATGATGTTCTTTTTTTGCAGGGAATATTGGATCGTTTTGGCTTATTATATAAAATTGAACAAGACGAAAAGGAATATACTTTTTCTGATGCCGAAATAAAGGATTTGGTCAAAACCAGGCAAGACTATATTGATGGTAAAACTACTGCCCGGGATTGGAAAGAAATTGAGGCCGATTTGAACCGTGCCTTCGATTAAATTACTCAGACGAGCAGAGGTTGAACTAACCGAGGCTTGTCAATGGTACGAAAAACAGCAAAAAGGACTATCTCGCCATCTAAGAATAGCTGTCAGAAACAGTCTGGGCTCTATTGCAACGAAACCCTTTATTTTTTCAAAAAGATTCGATTCAGAATTGCGTGTTGCAGTACTCTATAAATTCCCCTATGTGATCGTTTATTGGTTTGATGAAACATTGGATATTGTTTTTGTAACATCCATATTTCATACAAAAAGGAATCCGAATAAATTCGAAAAAGAGTAATAAATGGTCTGTTATATAAATACTCCGGAGGAAGAAAGAGAACAACTTCATTCATTTCTAACCGGCAAATCCGTACACACCCTGGCGCTTTTCGATCATTTCATAACTGAATTTCAAAAAATAGGCCCTATAGCCGTTCATCCGGCCAAAACAATGATCGGTATCAGTAATGGTCGTAAACGAATCGTATATATCATACGATTAGGAAAAGACTTCCTGCTGGTGGTATTTCCTTTTAAACTTCGCTATGATGACAACCTATGTTTCGAGAAGATCGCCCAGGTGCCGGGTGATGAACAATGCAATCATTATTTCAGGATGCTGCAGGTGGAAGATGTGAATGATGAACTCCGTACATACATGAGCATTGCTTATGGCGGCTAATCCTAATTTACAGATGCGTTTGGGCACAAGCTTTGACTTTCGGCCATCACCTCAAACTTAATTGCGGCAGCTCAGCAAAAATGGTTTTTTATTACGATTTTTGCGCCTGAGTCCATAGCCATCAAAACATAGCCGATCTTTCGTTATGGTACAGCTATGGACCATGGACCATCGACTATGGACAAAAAAAACTCACACGAAAGCACCATCGTTGCATTGGCAACCCCTAACGGTACGGGGGCTATTGGCATTATCCGCCTGTCGGGGCCGGATGCTATTGTTATTGCCAACAGTGTATTCAAAGGCAAAGATCTGGCAAAACAGCTTTCGCACACCATCCATTTCGGGCATATTGTTGATGGCGATGTGGTGCTGGATGAGGTTTTGGTGTCACTGTTCATAGCGCCGCGCTCCTATACCCGCGAGAATGTGGTGGAGATATCCTGTCACGGTTCAAATTATATCATTGAGTCTATCATCAGGTTGCTGATCAAACAGGGAGCAAGAGCAGCTAAACCGGGTGAATTTACCTTAAGGGCTTTCCTAAACGGTCAGCTCGATCTTTCCCAGGCTGAAGCGGTGGCCGACCTTATCGCCTCCAATTCAAAAGCATCACAACAGGTAGCGCTGCAGCAATTGCGCGGTGGTTTTAGTAACGAACTGCAGCAACTGCGCGAACAACTGGTTCAATTTGCTTCATTGGTCGAACTGGAGCTCGATTTTTCGGAAGAGGACGTCGAGTTTGCCAACCGCGGGCAGTTGAAACAACTGGTCGTCAATATCGATCGGATTGTGTCGCGACTGATCGATTCATTTGAATTGGGGAATGTGATCAAGCATGGTGTCAATACCGTCATCGCCGGGCGTCCCAATGCAGGTAAATCGACTTTGCTAAACGCGCTTTTGAACGAAGAAAGAGCGATCGTTAGTCATATACCCGGTACAACCCGCGATACCATCGAAGAACTATTGAACATCAACGGGATCAGCTTCCGCCTGATCGATACCGCCGGGATACGCGAAGCCACCGATGCCATCGAACAGATAGGGGTGGAGCGCACGATGGAAAAGATCAGCCAGTCGGCTTTGCTGGTGTATGTGTACGATGCAGCCGAGCTCAGCGAAGCTGAATTGCAAGCCGACCTGCAAAACCTGCAAAAACCCGGCATCAATATCCTGGTTGTAGCCAATAAGATCGATCTTTTAAATACGGAGCCCAATTCCGCATTCGACATTCCGCAATCCGCATTTCTGGCGGTTTCCGCCAAAGAAAAACAATACATTGATGCACTAAAGCAGAAGATATACGATGCCACCGTCAAATACCAATTGACGGGCGATGAAACGCTGGTCACCAATATCCGCCACCTGGAGGCACTGCAAAAAACAGGCGCAGCATTGAGTCGTGTACTTACCGGAATAGACAACCAGGTCACTTCCGATTTTCTGGCGATGGATATCAAACAGGCCCTGCATTACCTCGGCGAGATCACGGGTGCGGTAACTACGGATGATTTGCTGGATAATATATTTTCGAAGTTTTGTATCGGGAAGTAACCCCACAGTCATCCCCCTGGTACACCCACCCGCACCCCACCCATTTATCCAATTTAAGTCAAACTATTCAACCCTCACCACCCCCTCCCCAAAATTACCCGATTTATCGCTAATATCGCAGATCGTTTGCAAGCTGCGCTGAGCGTAAAAATGAAAGTATTAATTATCGATAACTACGATTCGTTTACTTACAACTTGTACCAGCAGGTTGCGGGTATTACGCAATGCATTCCGGATGTATTTAAGAACGACGAGATAACTTATACGGAAATAGTCGCCCGTAATTATGATGCCATTATCATTTCACCCGGACCGGGACGGCCGGATGTGCCTGCTGATTTTGGTGTTTGCGCGGATGTTTTAAAGTTATCGGAAATGCCTGTTTTAGGTGTTTGCCTTGGTCACCAGGGTATCGCTTGCATTGCTGGTGCTGAGGTGAACCTGGCGCCGGAACCCTATCACGGGCGTTTGTCGGCCATCTATCATACTGGCGGCGGACTATTTAAAGGGTTGCCACAGGGTTTTAGCGCTGTCAGATACCATTCTTTGCTGGTTTCTAAGCCATTGCCTGCCGGAATGATCGAAACCGCCTGGACCGCGGATGGGATCGTGATGGGTATTGCCCATGAAAGCAAACCATTTTGGGGCATTCAGTATCATCCCGAATCTATTTCTACAGAATATGGCGATGAGGTGGTTGCTGCATTTCTACGCCTGGCTAATGACTTTAATAAAAGCGAAATTGCAATTGAGCAACATTCAAAGCAACCAGCAATAGCCCCTAAACCCATCAATCCCCGAAGTTTAATTATTGAGCACCAGATTGTTGATTTGAACACTAGAGCTGATGTGATATTTTACAATCTATACGCCAATAGCAAATACGCCTTTTGGCTGGACAGCTCAAAGATCATCCCCGATCATTCGCGTTTCTCATTTATGGGAAGTATCGATAGCAACAGGGGCAAAGCTATTCTTTTTGATGGCCCTGATCAAACCCTGTCAGTGAAGCAACATGGAAACACAACGATAATTCACGAGGATCTGTTTGACTACCTCAAACGCGACCTGGAGAGCCAAACCGTAGTACCGGACCACGATTTTCCCTTTGATTTTAAGGGTGGTTATATTGGCTATTTCGGCTACGAATTAAAATCTCAACTGGGTTTTAATACTTCTCACCGTTCTGAGGTGCCTGACGCGGCTTTGCTATTCTCAACGCGCTATCTGGTCCTCGATCACCTGGATCATAAAATTTATATCATTGCCCTGGCCAAAGATGGGGGAGAAGCTGAAAATGCCCGGCAATGGATCGCTGAAGTTGCCGGTAAATTGGCTGATTTGAGTCCTATTCCGGATAAGAAGCGCCCGCCCCTATCAGAAAAGCTAAATTTTAATGGTAGCCAAAATCATTCAAAATATCTTGAAAACATTAGTCGCAGCCTTACCGAGATCAGAAGGGGCGAAAGTTATGAGGTATGTTTAACTAACCGCATAGCGATCGATCTGGATATCGATCCGCTGGATCTGTATCTGGATCTGCGGACGATCAACCCGGCCCAATATGCCGCCTACCTGCATTTTGATGAATTTAGTATACTAAGTTCATCGCCTGAGCAATTCTTAAAGCTCGACAATAAAAAGAACGTATCAACCAAACCGATTAAAGGAACGATCTACCGCGACGAAGATGCCGCTGCCGACGAAAAAAACAAACGTTCGCTGCAGGAGAATGAAAAATTCAGGGCCGAAAACCTGATGATCGTTGACCTGTTACGGAACGATTTTGGTCGCGTTTGCGAAATAGGCAGCGTGAAAGTTCCGCATCTGATGGCGGTAGAAAGCTATGAAACCTTAAGTCACCTTGTAAGTACCGTAGTAGGAAAGCTAAAACAGGAATATTCGGTCATCGACCTGTTTAAAGCCACTTTCCCGGGTGGATCGATCACCGGTGCACCGAAAAAGCGGACCATGGAGATCATCGATCAACTGGAAACAGACGCGCGCGGCCCCTATACCGGATCGCTTGGTTACCTCAGTTTATGCGGAGCGGCGGAACTGAACATCATCATCCGTACGGCTGTGGTGCAACAAAGCAAAATTACCATAGGTACCGGCGGTGCCATCATCTCGCTTTCGGATGCTAATGAAGAATTTGAGGAAACTTTACTAAAGGCATTCCCGGTAATAAAAGCGATCGTCGTAAATGCTAAAGGTGCTTTCGACGAAAGTTTTTACAATTTGAATTTGTAGGAGTCGCAATTAGATATTACAGCTTTACACGCGTCTACACGGCGGATTCACAAATCTTACAGGACAGGGGAATAGCTTATAGTTCTTTCCTCAACCTGGCAACAGGGATATTCATCTGTTCGCGGTATTTGGCTACGGTACGGCGGGCTATATTGTAGCCCTTTTCTTTGAGGATCTCGGTCAGTCGCTCATCAGCAAGCGGATGGCGTTTATCTTCGGCGCCGATATTTTCTTCCAGTATCTTTTTAACCTCTTTATTGGATACTTCTTCTCCGCTTTCGGTTTGAATAGCTTCCGAGAAGAAGGATTTGAGCAGGAAGGTGCCATGCTCGGTTTGTACATATTTGGAGTTGGCTACCCTTGATACTGTAGAAATATCCATCCCGATCCGATCGGCAATATCTTTCAGGATCATTGGTTTCAGGTTTTTATCGTCGCCGGTCAGGAAAAACTCATACTGGTATTGCATGATGGCATTCATGGTTTTCAGTAAGGTTTGCTGGCGCTGTTTGATGGCGTCAATGAACCACTTGGCTGAATCGAGCTTTTGTTTAACAAATTGTACTGCTTCTTTCAGTTTTTTATCGCGTTGAGAAGCTTTGTCGTAATGCTCAAACATCTCCTGATAAGAACGGCTAACGCGAAGTTCGGGCGCATTTTTTGAATTGAGTGTTAAAACCAGCACACCATCGTTGTTAACGATATGAAAATCTGGGATAACCTGCAGCTGTTTTGAATTTACTTCATTTGAATCGCCGGGTTTGGGATTCAGCTTCAGTATCTCCGCAATTACCGCGCGTAACTCCTGCGAGTTCATGTTGAGCGATTTCTCCAGCTTATCGTAATGTTTACGGGTAAACTCGTCGAGATAGTTCTCAACCACTAAGGTGGCTTTTCTGATGATAGGATCGCCCTGGTCTTTTTTTCTTAGTTGTATCAGCAAACATTCCTGCAAGCTGCGCGCACCTACACCCGGCGGATCAAATGACTGGATCACTTTCAGCATTTCTTCCACTTCCTCGTCATCGGCAAAAATATTCTGCGAGAATGCCAGGTCGTCCGTTAATGAAGTAACAGAACGGCGCAGGTAGCCATCATCATCCAAACTGCCAATGATCTGTTGCCCAACCCTAAAGTCTTTGTCTGAAAGAGGCAACAGGTCGAGCTGAGCCTGCAGGTTCTCGAAAAACGAACTTTGTACTGCTATCGGAATTTCTTTGCGGTCATCATCATCGTCGCCATTTTGATCATAGCGCGAACCATATTCATTCAGGTTATCTTCCTGTAAGTAATCTTCTATATTAAACTCGTCTGCCGGCCCCTGTTCCTCGTCGCTGTTGTAATTATCATCGTCTGAATCGTGGTCGGCATACTGGTCTTCGGGTTCATTCAGGTTGGTCAGGCTCAGGTCTTCCAATGCAGGGTTTTCCTCAAGCTCTTCTTTTATACGGGTATCCAAAGAAACCGTGGGCACCTGCAGCAGTTTAATAAACTGTATTTGCTGCGGGGAAAGCTTTTGTAAAAGTTTCTGTTGAAGATTCTGTTTTAGCATAAATTAACTACCATCAAAAATACATCTATTTACTGTAAACCCGAAAATTTACGCGATGCGGCATTTGTTTCCCCTTTTAACGTAAAAACGCTCTAAGTGTTCAGTCTAAGTGCGTGAATAAACAATTTTTATGTTTTTATAATTTTTGTATGTTTAGCAAACTTTAAACTTCACTTATGGCTATTATTAAAGAATTCAAAGAATTTGCGATGCGCGGCAATGTTGTCGACCTCGCAGTGGGTGTTATCATCGGTGCTGCATTTGGCAAGATCGTAAGCTCATTGGTAAACGATATCATTATGCCCCCGATAGGATATCTTTTGGGAGGTATTGACTTTTCGAACAAGAAAATTACCCTGGTAGAGGCCGATGCTGCCAAAAAAGTTGCTGAAGTTGCGATTCGTTATGGCACATTCATCAATTCGATCATCGACTTTCTGATCGTAGCATTCTGTATCTTCCTGGTAATTAAAGGGATAAATTCAGTTAAGAAAAAAGAAGAAGAAGCTCCAGCAGCGGCTCCTGCACCAAGCAACGAGGAAGTATTACTTACCGAGATTCGCGACCTGCTGGCCAAAGGCAAATAATATTTTATCATTTTAGTATTGAATGCCCTGAACTTTTATACGGTTCAGGGCATTTTTTATTGCCGGTAGGCAACGCTTGCAATTTTTATTATTTTCGGATAATAAAAACTTTTGATCAAAACACAAAACGTTTAAAACCATGTCTGTAGTAAAAGAATTTAAAGAATTTGCCATGAAAGGCAATGTCATCGACCTGGCAGTCGGTGTTGTTATCGGTGCCGCTTTTGGCAAGATCGTCAATTCGCTGGTGACCGATGTGATGTTACCCCCTTTGGGTTTGTTAACCGGGGGTATCGATTTTTCGGATATCAAGATCGTTATCAAAGCTGCTGATGCGGTAAAGCATACCCCGGCAGTGAACATGAATGTGGGCCTTTTCCTGAATGTGGTGATCCAGTTTGTCATTGTTGCTTTCTGCGTATTTATTGCAGTGAAGGGTATCAATGCGATCAAAAAGAAAGAAGTTCCGCCACCGGTAGCCGATCCTGTTCCTACGAATGAAGAGGTGTTATTGACTCAGATCAGGGATCTGCTGGCGAAAGGGAAATAATTAAATATCAGAACGTTTTAGGCAACTTAGGATCAGTAAGGAGGATGAAATCATTTTCCTTACTGTATTTCGACCAGTCGGGATTGTCAAAATTATTATCCGAGAAGGTAGCCAGGTTGATGATTTTCGCCTTAGCATCATATTTTTTCAATTGCGCTGCAGTACCCAGCTTGTCTTCGCTATGAAAACCGCCGTTTACCTGCAGGAGCTTATAATCGCGGTGTTTTTTCAGGAAACGGGAGATCGACCAGCCCATGGTAGCATCCCAGGTATTTTGCGCCTGAAACATTTGCATCCCGCCCATGGCACCATGTCCGCCCATGATATTTAAAAATTTATCATAATAGGCACCGGTAGCCGTATCGATGGGCAGGGGAGCCAGCCAGGCTTTACTGGTATTATCCAACTGATCCAAACTTGCCAGACCCAGACGGTTTACCCGGTTTACATAGCGGGCCGGGGCATTGGCTGCCACAACCGGGTTATGATTGGCTTTGGCATATTCAATCATTGGGCGGTAATCTTTGTAATTATGCCATGCCCGTCCTTCGGTCACAAAATTCTTTTCGCGTATCAAGCCGCCCAGGTATTCATTCAGCACACCCTGGCAATCGGTTTCGAACATTTCTAAACTCAATGCAGTTTTGCCGGGATATTTTTCTGAAATCTTTTGAAATAACAAAGCTTCCAGCATATGACAGGTTGAGTCGTTATGTTCTTCGCCGAAAAATAAAACGTCGGCTTTATCAAGACCGGCAACAACATCATCAACCGATACTTCTTTTTGAAGACTGGTACTATAGATCTTATAATGTGTTGTTTGACCCAAAACAAAAAACGGGAGGGCAAATACCAGGAGCGTTGAAAGGAATTTCATACTATAATATTAAAAATAGGGGTAGCAGAAAGGTTTCTTGAACCTATAAAGGCCTGCTACGCAATTGCCCACAAGTTACGGCGCGAAATTTCATTTAACAAATACTAAAATTGTATTTGAAAAGATTAAAAAATACGCTACATTTGCGCTCTTGTTTTTAAACACGACGAATAGACTAAATAGCGATGAAAAGAACGTTTCAGCCTTCTCAAAGAAAAAGAAGAAATAAACACGGGTTCCGTGAGCGTATGGCAACCGCCAATGGCAGAAGAGTATTGGCAGCCAGGAGAGCGAAAGGCAGAAAAAGATTATCTGTTTCTGACGAACGCGCGCACAAAGCTTAATAGCGATAATTGCTTTTTCTCCTTACTGAGGCTCGGGCCGTTATTGCTAAATTGCAGTTAAGGCATGAGCAAAATATACACTTTTACTAAAGAAGAACGGTTATGTAATAAAAAGCTCATTGACGGGCTTTTTCGTAACGGTTCTTCTTTTTTAGTTTATCCTTTTAAAGTTTCCTGGCTGATCAGCGAAACTGAACAGCCTTACCCGGCTCAGGTACTTTTTTCGGTCCCCAAAAAGCGATTTAAAAGTGCGGTCGACCGCAATCTGCTCAAACGCCGCATGCGCGAGGCCTATCGCCTCAACAAAGCTCAATTTTTATATTTGCCATTGACCGAAAAGGATAGAAAGATCGTTTTTTCGGTAGGCTATATCGGGAAAGAAATAGCTGATTACAGCCTGATCGAGAAAAAAATGCTGAAATTGCTGCAATTATTGGCCCAATCGGAAACCCTATGATAGCGATCATTGAGGTATTGAAAACGATCATAGGTTGGTTGTTTTTGTTGCTGATCAAAATTTACCAATACTTAATTTCGCCGCTTACGGGAGCAGCCTGCAGGTATACGCCAACCTGTTCGCAATATGGGGTGGAAGCGATAAAAAAGTATGGCCCCTTTAAAGGTGGTTGGTTAACTTTGAAGCGATTGGCCCGATGCCATCCCTGGGGTGGTCATGGCCATGATCCGGTTCCCTGAACAGGTAATAATTTCAGCGTCGGGTGGATTTTGTAGGAAGGGTTTATTCCATTTTGTATTAAGATGATTTTACAAATAGAAACGGCAACAACGGTATGCTCGGTAGCTTTAGCTTCAGAAGGACAGCTAATAGCCTGTATTGAAGCTGATCAGCGTAATATTCATGCCGAGAAGATCACGGTTTTTATCGATGAACTATTAACGTCGACCAATACCAATTACCACGACCTGGATGCCATCGCAGTAAGCAGCGGGCCGGGTTCGTATACGGGTTTACGTATCGGGGTTTCGGTTGCAAAGGGTTTGAGTTTTGCACTGGACAAACCTTTGATCAGCGTAGAAACGCTGGAAGCGATGGCCGATGGCTATATCGCTCAGTTCAATCCTGATGAAGACACCTTGCTTTGTCCTATGATCGATGCACGCAGGATGGAGGTGTTTACCGCTATTTTTGATGCCAGGGGCAATCGCATTCAGCCTACTTCAGCTGAAATAATTGATGAGCATAGTTTTTCAGATCTGCTATCAAACCACAAGATCATATTTTTTGGTGATGGCGCCGAAAAATGCAGTAGCGTTCTGAGTGATAAAAAAGGAGTTGAGATCGTAACAGGCTTTGTTAATTCTGCCAAATACCTTACCGCAAAGGCAGAACAGAAGTTCAGAAACAAGCAATTTGAAGATGTTGCCTACTTTGAGCCCTATTACCTGAAAGATTTTATCGCCGGAAAGAAAGCCCTTTAATTTTACCAGTAGGTTTTAAACAAACGGTTGTACAAACGGCCCAGGAAACCGCGTTCGCCTGTAGGTATCGTACTGGCGTTTAGCGGATGCTCTATCACCTGTCCGAATTTCAGCGAGAAACCAAGGAAAAAGCTTGCTCCTGTAAAACTTCCATTGGTATAGGAAGCATAGTTATGCGAAGCACCGAGGAGCGATAATGACTGCGTTAGCTTATCAGAACCAATAAAGAATTCACCATTGGCAGACTTGATCATAAATTGCAGGCCAAGGTTGAAAAGATTCAAATTATCATAAGTTCCGGTAAGACTCACGTTATAGTTCTGATACTGGAAGCGATTGACAAAAGCCCCGGTAAAACCGCTGTATAGCAGTTCTTTAGACGCGATTAGTGTCGGAATATATTTGATCGTTTTATCGTCATCAACAAAATAGGTCTTTGAAGCACTTATTTCAAATTTTGAATTAGTTGAAGAAGAAAAAGATGCCAGACCCTTGTTGAAATTTAAGATCTGCAAAGCGCCATTGACTAAATTGGTTTCTCTTTTGGCGCTGGTAGTACCAGTGATCAATTCGGTACCGCTGAAATTGGCAACGGTAGAATTATTGTACCAGTGAATAAATCCCAGGTCTTTTAAATTGAACTGCAGGGTAATGTGGTCCTCAGTTTTATAGGATGAGCCCAATGAGAGCTGAACACCGGAGCTTCTTGTATTGGGCAAAAAGCTTTGTCCGTCAAAATTGCCGGGGCCCTGACTTTTGTAATATTTGCCGGCTAATGAAACGGTCTCGGTATTATTCACATTGTCAAAACTGATATGCGATTGGTTGATATCCAACTTGTTATAATCAATACCAAGCAGCATACCTAATTTAAAACCAAGAGCCAGTTTGGGTGTCACCTGCTCACGGTAGGAGACGCCGATATCGTTGTAGATCTGGTAATATTCATGGTCGTTAAAAATATTGTCATAAACACTGTTGGGAAATGCCCCGGGCCCGTTCAATGCGGCAATTGATTCATCAGTAAAACTGCCCTTGCCTTCCATTTTAGTAGCGACGAATATGCCCCATTCTGAGTTCCCTTTCAGGCTTCCGAAAAGCTTGAACATAATATCGTAATTTCCGGCATCAATATTAAACTGATTATACTTACCCTGCCCGATAACCAGTTTGTTATCAACATACCTGCCTCCGAATTCACGATTGATGAGGGTTGATTGGATATCGCCAGTCAGGAAAAAACTGGCATTGATATTTGGTACGAAAAAATTTGATGCAAATTGTTTACTTGAATCTGGTATAAATGAACGCTGCGATGGATTCTCAAATGAATCGTAAAGCGTACCAGTATTGTACTGTGAAAATTGTTGCGAGAACCCCCTGGCTGCTATTAGTAGTAAAAAGGAAAAAAGTAAAATTTTCTTCATGTATATATCTCAGGGGCAATACTGTAATTATAGCGTCTTAAAGATAAACTTCAAAAACCAAATTTTTATTAAAAATTAAAAAATAACAGCTTTGGATGTTTAACGTAATTTTGCCATTTGGGTTGTGTAAAGACAGTTTTTTTTTAAAAAAGTACTTTTTCGGTTGTCGTATCCCGGGGTAAACCCAGACAAAAATTGGTATAATAGGTTTTTTCCGATACCGACATCTGCCACGAAGCCCCATAAAAATTTTTCCAACCCGGCTCCGAATTGCTGAAATCATTAAAAAATGAAGGACGCATATCCTGTTTAAATAGCTGCATGGTATTTTTTATACGAGCAAAAAACGAAAGGTTACTGCGCTGTGCCAGCAGGTTATTAAAGTTATTATAGCCCTCAGTTTTCGGTAAAAACTTGCGGTTAAAATAGGTGTCGTAATAACTGGCTAATTCTGATTCGCTGTTGGTAATGATGAGATAATTGTCAACCACCCTGAAATACGGGCGCTTAAATATGCCGAATGCGTCCCCAAACAGTATTTGCGGTATTTTTTCAAAGTTAAACTGACCGCTATTGTCCGAGTTCATTTTACTGATATTGGTGAGTAATGCCAAAAGTTTTACCCCATCAGTAATTTGGATGATCCCAAACTTTTCGCGGTACTGGGTGGTAACTACGGCAAATTCATTACCCAGCAGAGCGGCAAATTCCTTTTGCAGGCGTAAACCGGTTTGCATTTTTATTTTTTTTAAAATGCTGCTGCTTTCTACCGAAAAACCAGAAAGCTGAAGTGCTGCCGACATCCGGTTTTCAAATTTCGTAGGGTTCGACAAAGCAATATTTGTAAAATAGGCAGTTGTACTGGGGAATATTTCTTTCAGGCTATTAATGATCGGCTGTTGGTCGTCCAATACATTTAAATAGTTATTGGGTTGATTGGTTTGAACCTGGCTTGTACCATTAAAAAGCAAGGCATCACTTTTATAGTCGATACTTAAAGCCGCTGCAGCCGGCATTTCCCTGAAGGTCTTAAAAAATTCAGGGTTTTTGCCTGAAAATAGTTGCTCAGCCAGTGCATTTAAGGCTCTGTAGTTGACATAAACATTGGCTAACGAATTGATGCGCTGCTGTTCAGGCATTAATACCAGCGAATCCTTCTCTTTTCGGTAATCGTATTTTGCATAGGACGCTATTACGTCTTTTGAAAAACTGCCCGAAAGGCTCAGATCATCTTTATTGATCAAATAAAAACGTCTTTTCAGGTCACTGAGGTAAATCTGGTAGCCGGGTTTGCCCGAAAAGCTGGTGGGCGTTATCAGCATGCCTTTCGGATTTTTTTTTGCAAACTGCTCCAAAAATTCGTCCTGGAATTCTTTTGAAACCGATGCTGTAAAAAGAAAATCAATAGTATTACCTTTTTGCGGCAGCAAGGATATATAGATATCTTCATTGCTAAAATACTTGCCCAGCTGTGGGTTTTGCAGCAAAAGTTTGCGTAGTGCGAATAGCTCATCCTGTTTGTCTTGCCCTATTAGTGCACTGAAAAGCTTATTGCCGGCAAAAATATCGTAAAAGTCTTTATCGTTGCTGAATTCAAATATGATCGATGCCGTATTGGGTATACGGCGCAGTGCCGGATCGGCGCTTTGACCTGATCGGTTCAAATGCCTGAAATAGACCAGTGTTACCAGCACGGTAGCAGCAAAAAGCAATAGGGTAACTATAATAAGTCGCTTCATGGTCTATTTCACGCAAAGGTAGATTTTTGGCGAACTTCGTAAAGTAATACTTTCAATTGGTAACTTAGCAGTTTAAAATCCTATGTCGCGCAAAATCATTATTACTGCTTCTATTATAGGCCTGCTGGGGGTAATAGCCGGTGCCTTTGGCGCTCATGGTTTAGACCCATTATTTACCCCCAAACAAAAAGAAATTTGGCGAACTGCGGTACAGTACCAGTTTTATCATGCTTTTGTCTTGCTTTTTCTATCGTATTTTAAAGCGGATGTTAAAGCGATACGACTGAGCTATTACCTGTTTACCATTGGTATCCTGTTCTTCTCAGGCTCTTTGTACCTGCTTGCCTGTGCCGACTTGCTGGGTATTACCAATTTGTCTTACATCGGACCAATTACTCCCCTTGGCGGATTGCTGTTCATAGCGGGCTGGGCCAGCCTGGCTTATGCTGCCTATAGAAATAAATAAGATGCTGGAGTTTGCCGATGCACAGCATACCGACCGCCAGACCTTGTTTGTTGAGGTTATCCTGCCCCTGGCAATAGCGAAAAATTATACCTATCGTGTACCCTTCCAACAGAATGATGCTGTGGCGATAGGCAAAAGGGTAATTGTACAATTTGGCAAGAGTAAAATATACACCGCTATTATTGCCGGTATCAGCAACAAAGCTCCCGAAAAGTACGAAGCAAAATATATACTGGATATTTTAGACGATCAGCCGGTTGTTACAACTGTGCAACTTCAGTTCTGGACCTGGCTAGCCGACTACTACTTATGCCATGTCGGCGAGGTAATGAATGCCGCATTGCCATCAGCTTTAAAACTGGCAAGTGAGACCAAAATAGTTCTCAATCACGAATTTGCCGTTGATAAACCCGCTTTGCACGATAAAGAATACCTGATAGTTGAGGCCCTTGAATTACAGCCCGAACTAACCGTTGGCGATATTGTAAAGCTACTCGGCCAAAAAACGGTGATGCCGATTTTGAAATTGATGTTTGAAAAAAACATCATTCATATTTCAGAAGAAGTAGCTGATCGCTATAAACCCCGGAAAAAGACATTTTTAACTCTAAACCCTGTTTACCATAACCAGGATAATTTAAAAGAACTGTTTCCGATACTTGAAAAACGGGCGCCGAAGCAGGCAGATGCCTTACTGGCCTACATCAAACTATCCCGGCATCAGCAAAACATTTCTAAGACTGAGTTAATAGAAGAAAGTGGCGCCGGAGATAGCAGTATAAAAGCGCTGATTGAAAAAGATATTCTATTTGCAGAGGAAAGAAATGTCAGCCGCCTTTATTTCGATGAAGATGAGTTTAGTGATGATTTTCAGTTAAGCGAATCACAAACCGGGGTGCTTGACCAGATCAAAGATCAGTTCGCGCAGAAAGAGGTGGTTTTATTACATGGTGTTACCTCGTCCGGAAAAACACAGCTTTATGTCCGCTTGATCGAAGAAATGATCAATTCCGGTCGCCAGGTATTGTATTTGCTGCCCGAAATTGCGCTTACCACACATATCATCGAAAGGTTACGACAGTATTTTGGGAGTAGTATCGGTGTATATCATTCGCGTTTTAATGATAATGAAAGGGTAGAGGTTTGGCAAAAAGTATTGCGGCATGAATATAAAGTGGTGCTGGGCGCCCGTTCATCGGTATTCCTGCCATTTGCCGATCTGGGTTTGATCATTGTTGATGAGGAGCATGAAACCTCCTATAAACAATTCGATCCGGCTCCGCGCTACAATGCGCGTGATGCGGCCATTTACCTCGCCAACCGTTACCAGGCTAAAGTGTTGCTGGGCTCTGCTACGCCTTCTTTCGAATCGTATTATAATGCCCGCAACCATAAATACGGTTTTGCTGAACTGACCGAGCGTTTTGGTGGTGTGCAGTTACCGCAAACTGAAGTGGTAAGCATCAGCGAAGAACTCAAAAAGAAAACCATGCAGTCGCACTTTACCAGTGTGCTGATGGAGGAGATCAAAACGGCGCTCAGTAACAAAGAGCAGGTGATCCTGTTTCAGAACCGTCGTGGTTACGCCCCCGTGCTAATGTGCAAAATTTGCGCCTACACCCCAAAATGTATCAACTGCGATGTTAGTCTTACCTTCCATAAAAGCAGCGGTAAATTGCATTGCCACTATTGCGGTTACCGTGATGAAGCCCCATCGATATGCCCGGCATGTGGTTCAACCCATATGGAGTATAAAGGCTTCGGCACCGAAAAAGTGGAAGATGAACTTAGCATGCTGCTGCCGGAGTCGCGCATAGCCCGTATGGACCTGGACACCACCCGTTCAAAAAATGCTTTGCAAAATATTCTGAACGACCTGGAGGAAAAGAAGATAGATATATTGGTAGGTACCCAAATGGTTGCCAAAGGGCTCGATTTTGCCGACGTGACCGTTATTGGAATCATCAATGCCGACAGTCTGTTAAAATACCCCGATTACCGTGCTAACGAACGCAGTTTTCAAATGCTGGCACAGGTGAGCGGAAGGGCCGGGCGAAGGGGCAAGCAGGGTAAAGTGGTGATCCAGACATACGACCCCGGCCACCGGGTCATCAAACAGGTAATTGAAAACGATTATATAGATCTGTACCTGACCGAGATGGAAGAACGCCGGAGTTTTAAATACCCGCCGTTTTACCGCATCATCAACCTCGATATCAAGCATAAAAACCCCGAGATACTCTACAACCAGGCCGAATACCTGGCCAACGAACTCCGCAAGAGCTTCGGCGACCGCGTCATCGGCCCCGAATTCCCCTTAGTTAACCGTATCCGAAACTTTTACATCAAATCCATCATGCTCAAATTTGAGCGCGATGTGGAGTCGATCAACCGTGCCAAATCCATCATCCGCGAAACCATAACACAGTTTCAGACAACGAAGTTGAGTAAGGGCTCAATAGTTCAGGCGGATGTGGATCCGGTTTAGTTTTGAACACGATTTGACACGATGCAGCGATTTAATTGATTTTTAGGATTTTTGCTAAATTGCTAATATATTTAGCCATGGAAATTAATGACATCACCCATAAAATCATTGGTTGCGCTATGAAGGTTCATAATACTTTAGGTAGCGGATTTGCAGAATTGATCTATCAACGAGCCCTGGCAAAAGAGATGGCTAAAAATGGATTGAGCTTCGAACAGGAAAAAGATATGCCAATTGTATATGATGGGGAAAAAATCGGTTCACGACGCGTTGATTTTTTTGTCGAAAATTGTATCATGCTGGAAATAAAGGCATTCGAAAAAATACAGGAGGTACATAAAAATCAGGCTATAAATTACCTGGAAGTATTTAATATTGCAGACGGATTATTAATAAATTTTGGCAGCGATAGTCTGGAATTTAAAAGACTGTACAATAAAAAAATGGTCAATCCGAAGGATTTACCTTTTAACAATTAATAATCTCAAAAATCCATCAAATCCCAGAATCGTGTTTAAGTTCGTTGATAACTACCGTGAGCGTGGCGCCCGAAAAAGGTTGGTTGAGTTGCTGGAGAAAAAAGGTATCGAAGATAAACGTATCCTTAAAGCCATAGGCAAGGTGCCAAGGCATTTCTTTTTTGATGAAACATTCTGGAACCAGGCGTACAAGGATATTGCTTTCCCGATAGGCGAGGAGCAAACCATCTCGCAGCCCTATACTGTGGCGTACCAAACCCAGTTGTTGCAGGTAAATAAAGGTGATAAGGTGCTCGAGATCGGTACCGGATCAGGTTATCAGGCTTGTATTTTAGTTGAAATGGGTGCCGATGTTTATACCATTGAGCGTCAGCAGAAATTGTATGAGCGTACCATACAGGTATTGCCTTATATGGGTTATAAGCCCTATTTTTTCCTGGGCGATGGCTCAAGGGGACTAAAACAAAACGCGCCATTTGATAAGATCATCGTTACTGCCGGGGCACCTACCGTACCTGAGGAATTATTGAAACAATTGAAAGTTGGCGGTATCCTGGTCATCCCCGTAGGTGATGAGGAAGCACAAAAAATGGTCACCGTTTTGAAAACCGGCGAGAACGATTACGAAAAGCATGTGCTGGATACCTTTAGATTTGTGCCTCTGGTTGGGGATAAGGCGTGGTAGGAGTTCGGAATGTGGAATTTAGAGTGCGAAATGCGAAATGCCAATTGCGAAATGCGGAATGATGAATTTCGGATTCCGAACAATGTTACCTTTTCATCGCCCTGTCAATCTCGATCTTGGTATCGCGTTCTTTTAGCGTTTCACGTTTATCAAAGGTCTTTTTACCTTGTGCCAGTCCGATCTCCAGTTTGGCAAAACCGCGTTCGCTGATAAATAGGGCGATTGGTACAATAGTCAGGCCTTTTTCTTCTCCGCGGGTTTGGAGTTTTTTCAGTTCCTTTTTGTTGAGTAATAGCACCCGGTCGCGTTTGGCCTCATGGTTGTAGAACGAACCGAAGGAATATTCAGCAATATGCAGATTCCGCACGTAGAGTTGATTGTCGATAAACGTGCAAAATGCATCATTCAGGTTAGCCTTGCCCTCACGTATCGACTTGATCTCGGTACCCAATAGTTTGATACCGGCAATATATTTATCGAGTATCGCGTACTCAAAATAGGCTTTTTTATTCTTTATGTAGATATCCTGACTCATCCGGCTGCAAATATGCGAATTATTGTGGTTTTACTACCAGTACCGGGATATTCACCCGATGACGTACAGAATTAACCGTTGTGCCAAATACCAGGTCCTTGATCACCTTGTGTCCGTGTGAACCCATTACCAGGAAATCGATCTGCTCTTCTTTTACGATCAACGGTATCGCCTTTGCCGGTTGGCCGAAGCCGATCTTACCCTCAGCATCATAACCCTTCTCTTTCATCGAATCCACATACATTTCCAGGTTATCGGCATCGCTTTGTGTCTCGTGGTCCAATACATCCATACCATAATACCGTGCTGCTGCTGTTTCAACCACGTGGATCAGGATATAACTCGCATGTTTATGACCCTGCATAATGGCATGGCGGATACATTCCTTGTCGTTTTTTGAAAAATCGATAGTGATACCGATTTTTTTGTAGGAGATAGCCGAAAAATCGGTGATCATGGTTGCCAGGCCATGCGGCACCTGCGAGGGTTGGTCGCGGTGTTTGAAAAGCAGCGGACGTAATAATATATATACCAGCAACAGGGCAATGGCAATAGTAATGGGTACAACGATCGCATAAAGCCAAATTGCTGCAGCAGGATATTGTCTGATCCAGTCGAATAACTGGTCGTATACCAGTTTGCCGTTCAGCCCCAATATCAGCGTGGCACATGCCCAGGCCAGCACTTGTATATAAGGCTTGATGGCAAATTTACCCATCCTGTTTTTGTCGGATGTAAAATGGATCAGCGGTATCACCGCAAAGCCCAATTGGAGGCTTAGTACTACCTGACTCAGGATAATAAGGTTGCCCAATCCATTTTCGCCAAAATACGTGATCGTAAATACTGCAGGCACAATTGCCATTAAGCGGGTAAGCAATCGCCGCAACCAGGGCTCGATACGGAGGTTGATATGTCCCTCCATAATGATCTGACCAGCCAGCGTACCTGTTATGGTTGAACTTTGGCCCGAAGCGATCAGGGCTATGGCAAATAAAACAGGTGCCAATGACCCGAACAGATGTTCCAATAGTTTATAGGCATCCTGTATCTCGGCTACTTTAAAAAAACCGTTGGTGAAAAAGGCGCCGGCTGCAAGTATCAAAATAGCGGCATTTACAAAAAAAGCCAGGTTAAGCGCGATCATCGTATCGAACAGGTTGAACCGGAGCGAAGAACGTATACCTTCGTCTGAACGGGTGATCTGGCGTGTTTGTACCAATGATGAATGCAGGTAAAGGTTATGCGGCATCACGGTTGCACCGATGATACCGATGGCGATATAGAGCATTTCGTGACTGGCAGCATCATTTTTAAACAAATTGTTGGGTATAAAGCCTTTGGCAATACCAACAATATCGGGTTTAACAATAAACATCTCTACCAGGTAGGCTATCCCGATTATAAAGATCATAGACATGATGAAAATCTCGAGTTTACGCATACCCCTGTTCATCAGGAAAAGCATCAGCACCGTATCTGTAAGGGTTAAACCGACACCCCATATCAGTGGCAGGTGAAACAGGAGGTTCAAGCCGATGGCCATGCCTATTACTTCGGCCAGGTCGCAGGCAATGATAGCTACCTGTGCCAATAGGTACAGGCAGAAGTTTACCGTCCGCGGATAGGTATTTTTTGAAACCTGTGCCAGGTCGAGTCCGCGTACGATGCCCAGCCTTGCCGCCAGCGATTGCAATAGCAGGGCGATCAGGTTTGATACAAATAATACCCAGATGAGTTGATAACCAAAGGCACTGCCACCTGCAATATCAGTGGCCCAGTTGCCCGGATCCATATAGCCCACGCTAACCAGGTATGCCGGGCCCAGAAAGGCCAGCAGTTTGCGCCAGCCTAATTTATTTTCGGTTGTTACCGAACTGTGTACGTTACTTAATGATCGGCTTTGTTCAGGACTCATAGGGTGATCAGTAAATTATTGGCCACATCGCGACTGATATACAATAGTTCATCCTCAAGTAAAAGTGTAATTGAATGATCGTAACTATTTATATCACAAACTTTTATTTTCTTTCCTATAACTAATTTTATTTTTTCAAGGTGTTGGAGAAATGCAGGTGAATGTTCTCTGACACCAGAAATTATCCCCACTGTATCAACCAGCAGTGATGAAACCGGTTTTAGTTCATTTGCTTTAAAATGCCCGTTTTTATCGGGTATCGGATCGCCATGCGGGTCATATTTGGGATGCCCCATAAACTCGTCCAGGCGGTCGACCAGTTCGCGGGATGAAATATGTTCCAGTTCCTCGGCTACTTCATGCACTTCGTCCCATTTAAAATTGAGCTTTTCTACCAGAAAATATTCCCATAGCCGGTGTTTGCGCACGATACTAAGCGCAACTTTTTCGCCTTTTTGCGACAGGGTTACGCCCTGATAGCGGGCATAATTGATCAGCTCTTTCTCCGCTAATTTCTTCAGCATATCCGTTACCGACGCCGCTTTGGTATTAAGCGAAGCCGCTATCTGATTGGTGCTTACACTTTCTGATTGCGTAGAAAGATGGTAAATAGCTTTCAGGTAATTCTCTTCGGTAAAAGTGTTCATTTAAGCAAATCTAATAAAAAATTTAGATTAGTCTAAAATTCAAACAGAAATTTATATCGGCCTAAGTACTTTTTTAAGAAATTTTATTCGGTAAAGCGAGGAAAAACTATATTTGTAATCACCATGGCAGCCGAAATCGATAAAATAGACTTGCAGATACTGCGCATCTTACAGGAAAACGGAAGAATCACCAATCTTCAGCTTTCGAATGAGATCGGACTATCACCTGCCCCGACACTCGAACGGGTTCGCAAACTGGAGAATGCGGAATATATAAAGAGCTACCACGCACTGGTAGATGAAGAAAAACTCGGGCTGGGCATCAAAACCTTTATACAGGTATCTTTAGATTTCCACAAGAACAATACGATCCAGGTATTTTTAGATGAGATTCAAAAGATCAAAGAAGTAACCGAATGTCACCACGTGACCGGGCAATGCGATTTCCTGCTCAAGGTTTATGTAAAGGATATCAAATCGTACGAACAATTGATCATGGAAAAGATCAGCCGCATCCCCGTGGTAAAAACTTTCCAAACCATGATGATCATGTCAACCAGCAAGAAAGAACCTATCGTACCGCTGGAATATTAATTTGAAAATTTGGTAATTTGAAAATAAACGAATTTGAAAATTTGAAGATTTGAAAATTTGAAAATGAAGGATTTCTCGGTAACCAAATAATATTTGAAGGAAGTAAGCATCTTCAAATTTTCAAATTACCAAATTTTCAAATTAAAAAATTAACCAATTAATTTCCCTTTTTCCTGTTTTCAGTAAAATTTCGTTTGTTTTTGAGAATGGTTTAGAGCCGAAGAAACCCCGGTCGGCGGAGAATGGCGAGGGGTGGGGAGATTTGATGATAAAATGCTTTGTTTGATCGATGAGTTCGGCTTTGGCCTGAGCAAAGGCCCCCCACAGTATAAATACGATTCCTTCTTTCTGTTCGGATATCGTTTTGATCACTTTATCGGTGAATTCTTCCCAGCCTTTCTTTTGATGCGAACCGGGACTGCTGTCTCTGACGGTTAAAGTGGCATTGAGTAATAAAACACCCTGTTCGGCCCAGCTGCTGAGGTCGCCGTGTGAGGGGATCGTAAAGCCGGGTATATCCTTTACCAGTTCTTTAAAAATGTTCTTTAGCGATGGCGGCGGATTGATACCCCTTTGAACTGAAAATGAAAGTCCATGTGCCTGACCGGGACCGTGATAGGGATCCTGGCCCAGGATAACCACTTTCAGTTGATCAAAAGGTGTTTTTTTAAATGCATTAAAAATATCGCCGCCTTTCGGGTAAATTTTATAGCCGGCTTCCCTTTCATTTTGCAGAAATGCTTTGAGTTTGACCATGTATTCCTTGTCAAATTCATCCTGCAATACAAGCATCCATGAAGGTTCTAAATCAATTGCCATAAATAATGCCGTAGCTGTTGGTTAAAAGTACAAATTAACGGATATTTGCATTCTATTTTTAGCCATAGGATATGATGTCAAATACAGTTCGTTTAATAATTGCAATTGTTTTAGGTGCTGCTGGTATTGCAGGTTGCGTGTTTGGGTTTTGGGGATGGGGAATATTGGTATTCCTGTTTGGTGGTATCGTGCTGTTAACCTGGTTCTTTAACGAGAATATGATCATCGCACAATTTTATCTCCGTAAGGAAAATACCGATAAAGCTGAGCAATGGCTTGCCAAAATAACCGACTACGAAAAACAACTCAATAAAAATCAGTTTGGGTATTATAACCTCTTGTTAGGTTTGATGGAATCGAGGAAAGCGCCGTTGAAATCGGAAAAATATTTCAAAAAAGCTTTATCGCTTGGAATGAAAATGTCGCATAATATCGCATTGGCCAAGATCAGTCTGGCAGGGATAGCCATGGCAAAACGCAACAAACGCGAGGCGCAAATGTATTTGTCGGAAGCTACGAAAGACGACAAAAACAAACTGTTATCCGAGCAGATAAAGATGATGAAGAGCCAGATGGCGCAAATGGATAAACAGGTAATAAGGGGCGGATATCGCCAATATTAAAAGCAAAAAAATAGGCTTTAAAATGAAAATTTTAAAGCCTATTTTTCTTCAATCGAACTGTAATACTCCGGTTCAGATGAGTGATTTAGTTTGGGTGCCGAATATCGCTCCGCAATAAAATCGTGGTCAGAAGAAGGATTCGCCACCTCTACCATTTTCAATAAACTCCTGATAAACGACAGGTCAAAAGTACTCCTGTTTAGTTTGATCAGGTACTCGCTCTCGGTGATCTCTAAAATAGAATTAGTCATAATCTTGCATAACTTGTGTAATTATAAAGTTATACAGCCATTTTGATACAAAAGTTCTATTTATTTTATGATTTTATTAACAAATTGTTATGATATCGGTATTAGGTATTGGGTATTAGGTATTGGCCATTAGGCATTAGGCTTTAGTCCATAGTCCTTCATCCTTGCTCCTTCGCCCGCAATCGGTTAACAATTATAGATCCCGATCCTAAATAGCTACCCAACAACTAATACCCGATACCTAATACCCGATAACTGTTACCCAATACCCAATTACTCGAACCACGCCATCACCACTTCCTTTGTCGGCATAGTGATATCCAGCTTCAATTTCTTGCGCATGCCGCCCAGGTCGTTGAATACTTTGTTGGGGTTCGCGGCTTTCAGTTCTTCGATGGTATTGAAGCCCATTTTATTGAGTACCGGCACCCATTCGACGGGTACGCCAATATTGATGAAGTCTTCTGCAGTAACCACTTTGGCTTTTTTCTCGGGGCGCATTTGTGGGAAGAACAATACTTCCTGTATGGTATGCTGGTTGGTTAACAGCATCACCAGGCGGTCGATACCAATACCAAGGCCCGATGTTGGTGGCATGCCGTATTCCAATGCACGTAAAAAATCATCATCCATGGCCATGGCTTCCTCATCTCCGCGACCAGCCAGGGTCAGTTGCTCCTCAAAACGTGCACGCTGATCGATAGGGTCATTCAACTCCGAATAAGCGTTGGCGATCTCTTTGCCGTTAACAAACAACTCAAAACGCTCAACCAATCCTTCTTTGCTGCGGTGCTTTTTAGCCAGCGGTGTCATTTCTATCGGGTAATCGGTGATATAGGTTGGCTGGATCAGGTTGGCTTCCACTTTGGCGCCAAATATTTCGTCCACAAGTTTACCTTTACCCATGGTGGCATCCGTTTCGATTCCCAATTGGTGGCAGGTTTGGCGTAGCGCATCTTCATCCATGGCTGAAACATCGATACCGGTATATTTTTGGATCGATTCAAACATGGTCAGGCGCTCATAGGGACCGGCAAAGCTGATCTCGTGTTTACCTACCTGTACTACGGGATCACCATGTACGGCTCTGGCTACAGTTTCGAGGCAATTTTCTACCATTTCCATCATCCAAACATAGTCCTTGTAGGCTACATAGATCTCAAGCGAGGTGAACTCCGGATTATGGGTGCGATCCATACCTTCGTTACGGAACATCTTGCCAAACTCGTATACGCCGTCAAAACCAGCGACAATAAGGCGTTTTAAATATAATTCATTAGCGATACGGAGGAAAAGCCCCATATCCAGCGTATTATGATGCGTTTTAAAGGGACGTGCCGCAGCTCCACCATGTACAGCCTGCAGGATGGGCGTTTCTACTTCCATCCAGCCCTGCTGGTTGAAGTACTCGCGCATGGCACTGATCACCTTCGAGCGATTGATGAAGATCTGTTTGTACTCCGGGTTAACGGTCAGGTCGACGTAGCGCTGGCGGTAACGCATTTCGGGATCAGTAAAACCATCGTGGATGGTGCCGTCATCTTCGCGTTTTACTACAGGTAATGGTTTGAGTGATTTAGAAAGCAAGGTCAGTTCGGTAACATGAACCGATATTTCACCGGTTTGGGTAATAAAAGCATAGCCTTTAACACCGATGAAATCGCCGATATCCAGCAGCTTCTTAAATACGGTATTGTACAGGGTTTTATCCTCACCAGGGCAAATATCATCGCGTTTCAAGTAGATCTGGATACGACCGGTTGAATCCTGCAGCTCGGCAAACGAAGCGCTGCCCATAATACGACGGGTCATGATGCGACCGGCTAACACTACATCCTGGTAAAGTTCAGGAGCATCCGGGTTAAAGTTCTCCAGTATATCTTTGGCGAATGCTGTTACTTTAAATGCCTCGGCAGGGTAGGGATCGATACCTAAATTGCGCAATTGCTCTAAAGATTCGCGGCGTAAAATTTCTTGTTCGGATAGTACAATACTCATAGCTAATAGTAAGGACGCAAAAATAGGCTATTTCGACGATGTTAGCAACCGGGAAGGGGTATAGATAAGCGCTTGAATCGATCTGATTTCGGTCAATTTTTTAAACCTTTCAGCACGATGCTGCATTTGATTTTTTTTAATACCAAATACCAATGATTTTATGGTTATCGTCATGGTCTATTTCATCAAAAATAGCCTTTGCTACATCGCCCGGGTGAATTGTTTTAAATCCGCCCCTGAATTTTGAATCCCTTTTGAAAGTACCTGTTTCGGGCCCATCTTTAATGTATGGACATCCAATTAAAGTCCAGTTAATGGTTGATTTTGAAATTTGATCAAAGGCATTTTGATGGTCAGCAATAGCGTTTTTAATTGGAGTAAGTTTAAAAATTGCTACAACAAGTTTCCCAAATAATGTCTTTTCCATTTGTGCAATTCCGGTTATTGCCAGGTACCTTTTTCCGGGTTTTATCCTTGTCAGTAAATCTATAACTACTTTGGTGGTATCGCCGAATAGCGTTGAGGGCTTCAACGGATTGGCTCCAATAACGTTGATCAAAATATCAAAATCTATCTTGCTCAATTTTTCAAGGGCATCATTATCGTAAATATCCCCCTCAACAACTGAAAGGCGTTCATTTTGAAGCGTAAATTTGCTTTTATTGCGTACAAAAGCGATCAGCTCATGTCCTGCGTCCAGGGATTTTATCGCAATTGAATTACCGACTCTGCCCGTGGCGCCAAAAAGTAAAATTTTCATACTTGTTTTTTGATTGTGAGGTATTTGCAAAAATGAACTCCTCTAAATTTACAATTTTCATTAATTGGGCGACTATAGTTTGTAAGCTTTTTTAGCATTTTTTTTCCGCAATTGTCAGTCAGGAAAATGTGGAAATGCATCCTGATGAACTGGTTTAATTTAGAGCCTCAATCTGCAAATGTGGCCGATAGTTTAGGTCGGATTTTTCGCAATTCGCTCATTTTCAGCTTATAACTGAAGTTGTTGAACGGCACCGGAAATTGTTAGTCGAAAAAATGGCATTTTGAAAAAAAGGATACTGATGATCAATCGATTATAAAAGCTAAATGCTTTAGGTCGAAAATGAATTAACCTGCTGAAATTCAGATACCTACGTATTGAATTTTTGGCGACCGGTAATTTTACCGGCATTTCGGGCGCAAGTTAATGATTACTAAGGAGTTAGAGTTTCCGGTGCGGCCTATTCCAATGAACACTTAAAACTCGCTACGAAGCACTTACAAAAAAACATGAAAAGAACTGGAAATCCAGAGGCCACTTTTAGGGCTTTTTTAGCCTCAAAACGCAGTTTTTAAGTCGTTTTAAGCGTGTTTTAACGCAATTTTCGTGAACGCTTGAAAAAACGGAATTTATTATTTTGAATATCCTGTTTAGCTAAAAAAACCTACCAAATCGTGTCAGGGAACACTAATGTACCACCGGATACTCGTAAAAGCCCGGCAGTATCTTTACCTGCACCCCGGTGCCGTCGCTGTTCATCCGGTAAATGCCAAACAAGCCATTCGGGTAGTCGGTATAAGAGCTATAGATCTCCGAATCATCAGCCGCCCAGGATGCGCCTAGCAGCGAATTTGGGGTATTATTGTCGAAGTTGAATATCTTTTTAACGTTGGTGCCGTCAACATTGCAGGTAAATAAGCCGTAACTGAGGTCGTACAATATTTTCTTTCCATCATGTGATAATCCAAGGAAATCTACGCCAGGAACCAGTGAATTTAGCTTGAGTCCGGTGGTATCGATATTGTAGATACCTTCCGGGTGATGTTGACCGGCGGCATTAAAATAAATTTTATAATCCGAGCCCCACTGCAGGTTCATTACGGCGCCACCATCATCACCAAAATAGGTTAAGCGTTGTTCGTTGCTTCCGTTGATATTGGCGATGTATACGTCGTAATTATACAGCGAATCAATGGTTGATTTAGCATAGGCCACTTTTTTCCCATCAGGTGATATCGACCCATAATCAACCTGATGGCCCCTGGTTATAACTGTAAAATTACCACCCGGTACGCTGGTAATACAAAGTGCCCGGTAGCTGTCATCTGCATTGCCCCGTGTAAATACCACCTTAGTGCCATCCGGCGACCATGAGGCCCGGTAACTGTAATACCCCGGGTCGAGTGAGGTAACAGCTGTAATGCCGCTGCCATCCAATTTACAGTAATAAATAGAAGTGTAGGAGCTAGGCGCATTGCTCATGCCAAGATTAAAAGTTTCATCTGCCGCAAACAACATATACGTACCGGGGTGGGTTGAATCCTTCAACGGTACAACGCTGCTATTCTTTTTGCATGAAGAAAATATGCTTAAACTTATTAAAAGCCCCCAAATAACTGATCTCTTGCACATAAGCTAATATTTATCAAACTGCTGCCCTTAGTCTGCCTCTGCTTCGTGCAGGTACATTTGGTCAATTGCAGTTGCGTATTTTTTCTCGATCACCTTACGTTTAGCCTTTAAGGTTGGTGTAATTTCACCTTCGTCTAAGCTAAATGGTGTACGCTTTACCCTAAAATTTTTGATCCTTTCGAATTTTGCCAGTTCATTCGACAAACGCTTGATATCCTGGCCGATCCAGTCGACGATCTCTTTGTCTTCAATGAACAGATCAGGCTTTTCAAAAAATTCGTTACTAAGGTTAAAAGTTTCCTGTAAAGTTTCCCGCGATGGTACAATGATGGCGGTAATATACTCCCGCTTATCGCCGATCAGGAAAACCTGTTCAATTTTCGAGCTTTTTAAATAGGTATTCTCAACCGGCGTAGGGTAAATGTTTTTACCATAGGCATTAACCAGCATATTTTTCAACCTATCGGTGATCTGTAAATTCCCTTTAAAAAACCGGCCAATATCGCCAGTATGGAACCAACCTTCCGAATCAATTACTGAAGCAGTTTCTTCAGGTTTATTCCAGTAACCTTTCATCACACAATGCCCGCGCACAATAATCTCACCTTCTTCCGATTGGAATTGCGGATCGAAGCTTTCATGCGTTTGAATGGTATAAATATGTTTGGTATCTACGTTTTGTATGGCCACTTCGATACGTGGAATGATGCGCCCGACGGTACCATAGATCACTCTTTCATTTTCGGTTACCGACATTACCGGTGAGGTTTCGGTCAGACCAAAGCCCTCCAATACTTTAATGCCCAGATCGCCAAAAAACTCGCCGATATTTTTAGGCAAAGCCCCACCGCCCGATATCAGGAATTTAAGGCGGCCGCCGGTACGTTCTTTGATCTTGCTGAATACCAGTTTCTCAGCAATTTTATGCTGATTACGCAGGATAACATTGGGTCGTTTGCCGGATTCCAGCACCAGGCGGTATTTGCGACCGATACCCAGGGCCCAAAGGAATATCTTTGTTTTTGCACCGCCAGCCGATGTGCCATTCTTCATGGCCCTGTCATGTATACGTTCCAGTAATCGCGGTACGCAGCACATGATGGTTGGTTTTACCTCGGCCATATTTTTAGCCAAAAGCTCCAGGCTTTGAGAAAAAGCAATGGTGCAGCCCTCAAAGAGGCAGATATGGTAAGTGCCCGTGCGTTCAAAAACGTGTGATAATGGCAGGAAGGATAGGAAGATATCTGTTTTTTCAAGCACCTGGATCTGTTCCAGTGCAGCACGAACGTTCTCTGTCAGGTTGAAATGCGTCAACATCACACCTTTTGGAGTACCCGTGGTGCCGGAAGTGTAGATGAGGCAGGAGAGATCAGAAGGTAATACCGCTTCTCGTGCTGCATTGATGGCATGGCGGTACTGTTCAATCATTTTACTGCCTTCTTCTATCACATTTTTCAGACAGGTAACACCCGGATTCATGGTATTACCGCGATCGGCATATTTTTCCAGATCGTCAAAAGCTATTACAATGCGGAGCAAATTCGGGCAATTATTGGCGATCTTATAAACCTTACGCAATAGGAAAGGTGTACCCACTAAAATCGTTTTAGCTTCAGAATCGTTGAGAATATACTCTATTTCAGCTTCCGAAAGGGTAGGATAGATGGAAGCATTTACAGCGCCGATCTGTTGCAGGGCCTGGTCGTAAAAAATATAATCCGGTCCATTTTCAATAATCAGGGCTAGCCGGTCGCCTTTTTTGATCCCGATCTCGAGAAACCAGGCCGAGATGGCATCAATTTTTTCTAAAGCCTCACGGTAAGAAATATTCACCCATTCGTCGTTTACTTTATGAACTAAAAAAGTATGGGAATCGGGATGAATATTGGCTACAACATTTCGTATTAAACAAGGGACTGTTTTTTTTTCAGCTACTGAATTCATTAAATTTTACCAGGTTATAATAGGATTACACCGATAAATATAGGGGAATTACACCGTTTTTGAAAATAGGAAAGCACCGATGCTATATAAAAACATCGGTGCAATCAAAAAAAAAATCTGTGTAATCCGAAAACTAAACTGAGAAACTCTCGCCGCAGCCACAGGTACGGGTTGCGTTGGGGTTATGGAAGTTAAAACCTTTACCGTTCAATCCATCGCTGAAATCGAGTTCGGTGCCGGCAAGATAAAGGAACGACTTCATATCCAAAGCCAGGCGTACGCCCTTATCTTCGAAAAACTGGTCGCCTTTTTTTATTTCGTTATCAAAATCAAGGTTATATGACAGACCCGAACAGCCGCCACCTTTCACCGAAACCCGCAGAAAGTACGAGCCATCCAACTCGGCATCCTGCATCAGGTGATTTATTTTTGATAGTGCTTTATCTGTTATTGTTACCATTTTTTTGTCATTGGTCATTAGTCATTAGTCATTAGTCATTAGTCATTAGTCATTGGTGGATGGGCATAATAAAAATACCTGATACCTAATAACTGTTAACTAATAACGAATTAATGATGTGCCTTAGCTGTTTCTATCGGCGATAAACCGTTTTTCACGCGGTAATCATTGATCGCTGCTTTGATAGCGTCTTCGGCCAGTACAGAGCAGTGGATCTTCACCGGTGGCAGAGCCAGTTCTTCAACGATATCCATGTTGTCGATCTTCATTGCATCATCGATAGATTTGCCTTTCAGCCACTCTGTTGCCAAAGATGAAGATGCAATAGCCGAACCACATCCAAAGGTTTTAAACTTGGCATCGGTGATCACGTTTTCATCATTTACCTCGATCTGCAAACGCATTACGTCGCCGCACTCCGGTGCGCCTACCAAACCTGTACCCACTTTGTGACTGCTTTTGTCTAAAGTACCCACGTTGCGGGGGTTTGTGTAATGATCAATTACTTTATCTGAATAAGCCATGTTGTTAATTTTTTAATTTGGTTATTTGATGATTTGAAAATGACCCCAAATCATCTGTTTCTTTATTGCTGATAATCTCTAATTATCTCTTTGTTTATTTCTTTATAACGCTCTTATCTACCCGCCCTAAACCTGATTTTCAAATTTTCAAATCATCAAATTTTCAAATTTTTCAAATCACTCAATGCTCTGCCCACTCAATTTTACTCAAATCGATACCTTCTTTGAACATTTCCCAAAGTGGAGAAAGCTCGCGAAGGTGGGTAACAGCTTTTTTAGTGACTGCGATAGCATGGTCAACTTCTTCATCGGTAGTGAAGCGACCCAATCCAAAACGAATGGAAGAGTGCGCCAGATCGTCAGACAGACCCAGGCTCTTCAAAACGTAAGATGGCTCCAATGAAGCTGAGGTACAAGCCGAGCCGGATGAAACTGCCAGATCTTTCATGGCCATCATTAAGCCTTCACCTTCAACATATTTGAAGGAAATATTGGCAACATGTGGTAAACGATGCTCCTGATTGCCATTTGCATAGCTTTCTTCCAGTTCTAGCAGCGAGGTTTGCAACCTTTCGCGCAAAGCCGACAGACGTTTTGCTTCGCTTTCCATTTCCTGAAAGCATAATTCACAGGCTTTGCCGAAACCAACAATTCCTGGTACATTCAACGTGCCCGAACGCATACCGCGTTCGTGACCACCACCATCCATCTGTGCGGTAACCTTTACACGTGGACCTTTACGACGTACGTACAATGCACCTACACCTTTAGGGCCGTATATTTTGTGGGCAGTAAATGCCAATAAATCAATACCATCTGTATTCACATCAACCGGTATCTTACCAACGGCCTGTGTAGCATCGGTCATAAATAAAGCACCGTATTTGTGTGCGATAGCCGATATTTCTTTTACTGGCTGGATCACACCGATCTCGTTATTGCCATACATTATGGAAACCAGGATAGTTTCTTTGCTCATGGCAGCTTCCAGTTCAGCAAGATCGATCAAACCGTCCTCTTTAACCGGAAGATAGGTAACACGGGCACCCAGTTTTTCGATATGCTTGCAGGCATCCAATACAGCTTTGTGTTCGGTAACCGCAGTAATAATGTGGTTGCCTTTATCTTTATACATTTCAAACACACCCTTGATTGCCAGGTTATCGGCTTCGGTTGCGCCCGATGTAAAAATGATCTCTTTCTCGCTGGCGCCGATCAGCCTGGCCACCTGCTCACGTGCATAATCAACACCTTCTTCGGCAACCCATCCAAAAGCATGGTTACGACTTGCTGCGTTCCCGAATTTTTGCGTAAAATAGGGGATCATAACGTCCAGAACCCGGGGGTCCATCGGCGTTGTGGCATTGTTATCGAGGTATATTGGAAGATTCATAGTCGCTGATTTTATAACGCAACAAAGATAATTAAAGTTTTTATTTATAATCATTAAAAATAAGGACGAATAATCAGCTAAACGTAATTATTTGCAATCTTTGAACATGAACAAGATCGAGCACATTGGTATCGCAGTAAAAGACCTTGCAGCAGCAGGCAGGATTTACGAGAAATTACTGAATACTTCTGTCTACAAAACCGAGGAAGTTAGGGGCGAAGCTGTTAAAACAGCTTTTCTGCAATCCGGGCCCAACAAGATCGAGTTGCTTGAAGCTACTTCCAGCAATAGCGTCATCAACCAGTTCATCGAAAAAAGGGGCGAGGGATTGCATCATATCGCTTTCGACGTCGATGATATTGAAGCTGAAATGGTACGTTTAAAAGCTGAAGGTTTTATTCTGTTGAGCGATCAACCTAAAACTGGTGCAGATAATAAGCTGGTATGCTTTCTTCATCCAAAAAGCACTAATGGGGTGTTGATCGAGTTGTGCCAGGAAAAAAGATAAACTTTACTTGTTCAAACCAGTTGAGGGCAGATTGCCTTATTATTTCTTTTTCTTCCGGGCTTCCAGCATAGCCGGCAAATTGATCGGCGAACAATCTGTTACCAATGCAGATACGATCGCTGCTGGGATAGCTTCCGCATCAGTAAAATTGATACATCCCTTTTGAAATTTAGCGCCTGGCAACAAGGGCTCATATTTAGCATGTAGCTGCGCATTCATGTACATAGGCAGGCAATGCAGCGACATATGGCTTTTTACACTTGCCAAAGCATATTTCATATAGTTGCCTTCCTCGTACATGATCATGTCTTTGCCCATCATTGGCTTTATCGAGTATTCAACTTTTGGATCATTTGCGATGATCGTTTGGTGCAGGCTGGACATTAATTCCTGCCTGTCGGATGGTAGAGTGGCTATAAATTCGGGGATGGTCATTTGATCTCGAAAGCTCAAATAAAATTACATTTATTTCTTTGGAATAAAAGCCTTTGTTCCGCCCCGCCCGTTCAAGTAGGACAATTGATCGGGCGGGAAATGTTGTTTGCTTTGCAGTACTGCCGGGTCGCTATTATTATCCATTATATAGTTTCTGACAATTAGGCGCCTTGTATTACCGGAAGATCAGCCGCTTTATATTCGCTGATCTTACTCAGATCCAAAACAATACGACCATCCTGGTCGCGGTCGAATGCAGGTACAAAGCGGGCTCCCCAAACCAGTTGATGATGCTGGTATGAAGTGCGCGAATGTACGTTTTGCGCAAAAGTATCATCAAATGCCTTTAACAAAACTGCAAATGTGGCTTCTGTTCGTTCAAGGTCTTCGGGTGTCATATCCTTCAGCGGACTTTTATCATCCAGCGGATGTACCACTGTCCAGTTTAAAGTAAGTATACTTACCTGTGTACGTTCAAGGTCTAATTGATAGAAGCGGCGCATGATCTTGCCGTTAACGTCTTCGTTATAAGAGAAAATCACTTCTATTTTTAGGTCGATGAGCGTATTCCTGCGCAAATTGGCTAAGCGGAACATGAGCCCCCTGCCGTTTTCGAGGTAAGGTGCAACCAATAAATTATTACTGTAAAGTATTTTTGCCGATGGGCGCGAAAAACGCCCGTAAAGCAAGCCGGTTGCCAATGCAAAACCAACCAGACCCAGCATCGATTCGAGTGCTGCCACCGTGTTTGTAGCCATTCCTTTCGGACTGATACGGCCGTAACCTACCGTAGCTATCGTCTGGGCCGAGAAGAAAAATGCATCCCAAAAATGTTCATAGGTGGTGGTTCCCTCGGCACCATTCAGGTATTGTACCCCAATGGCAAGGTATAAGAGGGCAAATAAAACATTTGCCACGAAATAGCCGGCCAATATCAAAAGCCAGAACTTTGTCCAGCTCATGGTGATCAAACGGTGAAAGGTTTCGTAGGCCTTAAAAAAAGGCAAACCCTGTCGCTTTACATTCACTGAACCATCCTGCCTGATCAAAGGTTGATTTTTGATCACTGGTTGCGAACCGAATCCCAGGTCGTCTTCGGGATTATATTTTCTTTTTTGGATGGACATTTTTGGTTGTACTAGTTGTATTAGTTGAAGTAGTTGTATTAATTGTAGTGGATGTATTGGTTAGGGATTATTATTTAGTAATTGGCGATTAGTAATTTACATTGGCATTTAGGCATCTTGTAATAGTACATTTTGCGGCTCCTCTTTAATTGAATTACTTCAACCAGTAAAACTAATACAACCAATACAACCATCCCGATTGCTATCGGGACTACCAAAGTCTACCAAAAATACAATACCCGCTTGCATTTAGGAAAAACTATTTCCATATTTGTCGCACGACGATGAAAAATGCATTGAACAATATCTGGTGGTGGCCAAACGAGTGATCGTTGGGCAGTCCTGTGTTGTTTAAAAAATGATATTTGAAGGGTTGCCATAAGGTAGCCCTTTTTTGTTGTCCGTTTAATTAGAATAGTAGTATGAAAGCGATACTGAACCATCTTTTTGAAAATAAAACATTTACCCGCGAACAATCACGGGATATCCTGACTCGCATTGCACAGGGAGAATTCAACAATTCGCAAATGGCGGCTTTTATGACTGCCTATTGCATGCGCAGTATTACAGTGGATGAGCTTGAGGGTTTTCGCGATGCTATGTTGGTGCTTTGCCGGCCGGTTGAGCTGGAAACAAATGATCTGATAGACTTGTGTGGTACAGGTGGCGATGGTAAGGACACTTTCAATATCTCTACGCTTGCGTCTTTTGTAGTTGCAGGTGCCGGGTATCAGGTTGCTAAGCATGGCAATTACGGCGTTTCGTCGGGCTGTGGGTCTTCAAATGTGATGGAGTTTTTGGGCTATCAGTTTACAAATGAAAATGATAAACTCAAACGCTCGCTCGATAAAGCTAATATTTGTTTCCTGCACGCCCCTTTGTTTCACCCGGCTATGAAAACGGTTGCGCCAATCCGCAAGGAATTGGGCGTGAAGACCTTTTTTAATATGCTGGGCCCATTAGTTAACCCGGCTAAACCAAAAAATCAAATGGTCGGTGTATTTAGTCTGGAGCTGGCACGGGTTTATGCCTACCTGTATCAAAAATCGGATGTTAAATACACCATACTAAATGCTTTGGATGGTTACGATGAAGTATCGCTAACAGGCGATTTCAAAACTTTTTCGGCCGATGGTGAACAGATCAACAGTATCGAAACGTTGGGTTTTGAAAAGTTGGATCCAATTCAAATTGCCGGCGGTAGTACAGTGAAAGAATCGGCCGAAATATTTTTGAGTGTTTTAAATAACGAGGCGAGCGCCGCCCAGGCTAATGTAGTTTTGGTAAATGCGGCACTAGCCATAAAGACCATCAAGTCTGAACAAAGTTTCGCCGATAGCTTTTATGAAGCTGAGGAATCCCTGTTGTCAGGCAATGCTTTAAAAAGTTTTAAAACCCTGGTAAGCAGCAACTAAGCGATGAAGATCAAGGTTTGTGGGATGAAACACGAGGGCAATATCAACGCGGTGGCAGCATTGCAACCCGATTTTATAGGCTTTATTTTTTATCCCAAATCACCGAGGTATGTTGGAAGTAGCGAATTACCGGAAGTGTCGGTATCAGCAACTGGTGTTTTTGTTAATGAAAACGCTGAAACTGTTACAGCAATTATCGAACGATACCACTTAAAAGCGATACAATTGCATGGGCACGAGGATGCTGCTTATTGTGCAGCTTTTAAGAATAGGGTGATCGTATTTAAAGCCTTCGGGGTAGATGAATATTTTGATTTCGAACAATTGAACTCCTTCGCAGATAGCGTCGACTATTTTTTATTTGATACCAAAACCAGCAAACACGGCGGATCGGGGTTGCAGTTCGACTGGACTTTGTTGGATAAATACAAGCTTGATGTGCCATTTTTATTAAGCGGAGGATTGAGTTTGGATAATTTGGAGGCAGTTAGGGGAATTAAACACGCGCAATTTATTGGTGTTGATTTGAACAGCAAGTTTGAAATTGAGCCCGGTTTGAAAGATATCGATCAACTAAAAAAAGCATTTGAGTTGATCAGGCATTAAAACATGACAACATACAGACTTACGAAGTTTTTAAAACTTCGTAAGTCTGAAGTAAATACAAAATATTAAGATGAAATACGG
>CAIPDP010000019.1 GCA_903863845.1 uncultured Mucilaginibacter sp.
GCTCTTGCTGCTGCCTGAACAAAAAAAAGCCGGACTTTGCCGGCTAAATCAATTCAAAATTTCGTAATTGGCATTCCGCCCTTCGCATTTACAAGTTACCTCTCAGTTCTTGTTCGCGCTCTATCGCTTCAAATAAAGCTTTGAAATTACCCGCGCCGAAAGAAAGAGCTCCTTTACGCTGAATGATCTCAAAAAACACCGTAGGTCTGTCTTCCAGCGGTTTGGTAAATATTTGCAGCAGGTAGCCTTGATCGTCGCGGTCAACCAGGATGCCGAGTTCTTTAAGCGGGGCAAGGTCCTCATCTATATGGCCAACGCGATCGATCAGCTCGTCATAATAGGTTGTTGGTACATGCAAAAATTCAATGCCTCGGTTTTTCAGTTCCATCACCGTTTCTACAATATGATTAGTAGCCAAAGCCAGGTGCTGCACGCCTTCACCTTCATAAAATTCGAGAAACTCTTCTATTTGCGATTTCTTTTTGCCTTCGGCCGGTTCATTGATCGGAAATTTCACATAGCCATTTCCATTGCTCATTACCTTGCTCATCAATGCTGAATATTCTGTCGAAATCATCTTATCGTCGAAAGTGAGTATGTTTTTGAAGCCCATTACTTCTTCATAAAAATGCACCCATTCATTCATTTTATGCCAGCCGACGTTGCCGACACAATGATCAACATAAGTTAGCCCGGTAGGCTTAGGGTTGTATTCAGATGTCCATGCCTGAAAGCCCGGTAAAAAAACGCCTTTGTAATTTTTTCTTTCCACAAAAATATGAGCTGTTTCGCCATACAGTTTGATGCCGCTTGAACGTACCTCCCCATATTCATCGGTCAACTTTCGAGGCTCCTGATAGGGAATTGCTCCGCGGTTGGTGGTCTGTTCAAAGGCATCATAAGCATCATCAACCATCAAAGCGATCACTTTAACGCCATCACCATGTTTTTTCAAGTGCTCTGCGATGGGATGATCAGAATGCAAAGGGCTGGTTAGTACCAGACGGATCTTGTCCTGTATTAAAACGTATGATGCCCTGTCGCGTACTCCGGTTTCCGGTCCGGCATAAGCCAGGCTTTGAAAGCCAAAGGCAGTTTTGTAAAAGTGGGCGGCCTGCTTGGCATTGCCTACATAAAATTCAACGTAATCTGTACCATTCAATGGTAAGAAATCAGTTGTTAATGGTTTTCTATCGAGAGTTTGTGTGTTCATTTTTTGGTTGTATTGGTTATTATTAGTTGTACGGGTTGTATTAGTTGTATTAGTTGTAGTAGTTGAATTGGTTAACTTTTACAACCAGTACAACCAGTTTAACTAAAAAGAAGCCCAACTACTATAGTACCCGGTATCTTCAATATTTATGGCATCTTCGGTAAGCATAAGCGGTTTGAATGGGTCGATCATAACTGCAAGTTCCTCCGTGGATTCTTTGCCGATCGACTTTTCTACAGTACCCGGATGCGGTCCGTGAGGTATGCCTGCCGGGTGCAATGTTATTTGTCCTTTAACTACGCTTTTGCGACTCATAAAATCGCCATCAACATAATACAATAATTCATCGCTATCCACATTGCTATGGTTGTAAGGTGCCGGAATAGCCAGCGGATGGTAATCGTATTTGCGTGGTACAAAAGAGCAGATCACAAAATTATGCCCTTCAAAAGTTTGATGTACAGGTGGCGGCTGATGTAAGCGGCCGGTTATAGGTTCGAAATTGTGAATTGAAAAGCCATAGGGATAGTGAAATCCATCCCATCCTATAAAATCAAACGGGTGAGTACCATAAGTGTAAGGATAAATAAGGCCCTGTTTTTTGATCAATACCTTAAAATCACCATGCTCATCATGTGTTTCGATATTTTCGGGCAATTTCAGATCACGTTCGCAATAAGGCGAGTGTTCCATCAGCTGCCCATATTGATTCAGGTATCTTTTTGGTGAACGTATCGGGCTGAAGCTTTCAACAATAAACAAGCGATTATCTTCAGTGTCAAATTCTAACTGGTATATGGTTCCACGGGGTATAACCAGATAATCGCCATATTCAAATTTGATTTGGCCGAAGCCGCTTTTCATCGTACCGGAACCGACATGGATGAAGATCACTTCATCAGCCTGGCTGTTTTTGTAGAAATAATCCGTCATCGATTTCCTTGGAGCCGCCAATGAAATATGCAGGTCGCTGTTAACCAGCACTGGTTTACGGCTTTGCAGGTAATCGTCTTCCGGCTTAATATTATAACCAATAAGACTCGTATGTTTCAAATGTTTTTCCCTCGCGATCTTAGGCTCAACCGAATAGGGTTCTCCTAATGTTTTGACGATTGTTGGTGGATAAACATGGTATACCAAAGAGTACAGGCTGGAAAAGCCTTCGGTCGAAACCAGCTCCTCAGCATATAAACTGCCATCGGGCTTACGAAATTGCGTATGCCGCTTTGGCGGAATTTGTCCGGATTTATGGTAAAAGGGCATTTTTTTAGGTTGTTGTCCCGATAGCTATCGGGAGGTTGTAAAATTTAAAAGTTGTTGAGTCGAAATGTTTTTATAATCAACTACTTAGGCAGAAAAATTTATACACTTAGAACGATTGGGGCGACGGAAAGGTTTTAGCGGATTGCTGTAAAGCGGTTAATATGCCAACCTTCCAACAAAAACTTAGTATTGCGCCAAAACGATCCTGGCAAGTACAGCATCCCTGAAAGAAGAAGCATCACTCATAGAAGTGAGACCAAGGGAAAAAAGAAAATGACACTGTATATGCAACATGACTTTACAAAATTAGGTAATATTATATTTAATATGCAATACCTTCATCATTGTATAAGTTGAAATGGATTGTTAATTTACCGCCATATCAATGCCCCGATAGCCACCGGTTCAACCACTTTAAACAATAATAACCATCCCGATAGCTATCGGTGCAACCAATACAACCAATTATAACTAATACAACCAATCCAACTAACATGAAATTAGTATCCTATAAAACCGAAGACCGCGAACACCTGGGCGTTTTCGCCAATGGTCATATTTATAATTTACACTCCTGTCACAAGCTGCTCCCGAATAGCATGAATGAGTTTCTATGGGGAGGAGAAGAATTTATGGACCGCGCTTTGCGTGTAAATGATGATATCATCTCAGGAAAAATTGAAGCAAAAGAGGAATTGTTCTTCGAATTGCTGGCACCTGTACCACATCCAACATCATGCCGCGATGGTTATGCCTTTCGGCAGCATGTGGCAGCCGCGCGCCGTAATCGGAATGCGCCAATGATACCAGAATTTGATCAGTTCCCGATATTTTATTTTACTAATCATAATGCCATACAGGGTATTGGCGAAATAGCCTGTATGCCCGACCATTTCCAAAAACTAGATTTTGAACTGGAGGTGGCAGTAGCCCTCAATAAACGGGGAAGAAATATCAGGGCTGCTGAAGCTGACAGCTATATAGCAGGATATATGATCATGAATGACATGAGCGCACGGACACTGCAATTGGAAGAGATGGTGCTTAGCCTTGGCCCTGCAAAAGGCAAAGATTTTTCGACTGCAATCGGCCCATGGCTGGTAACGCCTGACGAACTGGAGAAATACAAGATCGCGCCGAAACTAGGTCATACTGGCAATGCTTACAATTTGACGATGAAATGCCATGTAAACGGTATCGAGGTTTCAAATGGAAATATGGGTGATATGGACTGGACCTTCGCCGAGATCATTGAACGCTGCGCTTATGGTGCTGATGTGTTACCCGGTGACGTAATTGGCTCCGGTACCGTTGGAACTGGTTGCTTTTTAGAGCTGAACGGGACCGGCTTATTGAATGATCCCAATTATCAGCCGCAATGGTTGCAACCGGGAGATTTGGTGGAAATGGAAGTTACGGGATTAGGTATCTTGAGTAATGTTATCACTAAAGAAGATTCGGATTTTTCTATTTTGAATTTGAAAAAAATTTAAACCTTTTGTCATTGCGAATCGCCAGGGGCGGTGAAGCAATCGCAAGTAGACATGAGCGCCAATGCATGCCTCCTTGCGATTGCTTCGTTGCCGCCCAGCACCAACCGCCCGGCGCCTCGCAATGACATAATTCGATAGTAATGCTAACAATTAGTACAGCTGATCTTTCCGCAGTCGACCTGCAAAATTACCTGCAATACGCTATTGCACCCCGGCCTATATGCTTTGCATCTACGGTTGATAAAGACGGCAATGTAAACCTGAGTCCGTTTAGTTTTTTTAATCTTTTCAGTACCAAGCCGCCGGTATGCGTGTTTTCGCCATCGCGGAGGGTGAGAGATGGCTCGACCAAACATACGCTGGAAAACATCTATGAAGTCCCTGAGGTCGTGATCAATATTGTAACTTACGACTTAGTGCAGCAAATGTCGCTTGCCAGTGTTGAATACCCAAAAGGCATCAACGAGTTTGTGAAATCGGGTTTTACACCGATTGCTTCCGACTTAGTGAAGCCCCCGCGGGTGGCCGAATCGCCGGTTCAGTTTGAGTGTGTAGTAAATGATGTGATCGCTTTAGGAACTGGTCCGGGGGCAGGAAACCTGGTGCTGGCCGAGATCAAAATTATGCATATCAATGAATCGATTCTGGATGAGCATGGGCGCATCGATCAACAAAAATTAGACCTGGTGGCGAGGCTTGGGGGCGACTGGTATGCCCGCGTTAATAGCGATAACCTATTTAAGGTAGCCAAACCTAACCGGCATATAGGTATCGGTGTTGATGCGATCCCATTTCATATTCGGAATTCCAAGGTTTTAACTGGCAACAACCTGGGTCAACTGGGAAATATTACTGCATTACCTTCGGATGAAGAAGTTGACTCATATGTACAGGAACCGGAAATAAAAGAGCTGTTAGATGCAACCATCGGCGACAGCCAAACCCGCGAGGTGCAATTGCATCTGAAGGCTAAAGCTTTGCTGGAAGAAGGTAGGGTTGACGAGGCCTGGAAGGTGTTGCTATTGTAAATAAAAGCCATTTCGAACGAATCGGGAAATTGGGTATGGGTGAGGAGAAATCTATGCGTCAATGCTCGCTGTAAAAGGTTTCTCCTTGCGCCACTACTCCGCCTCTCTCTGCTCTTCGAAACGAAATTGTTTGATAGTAATTAGCTTAACGAAAGTGATAGTCATTATTTACTACCGTTACTTCCGGCGGTATATGTCGTCTTTCAAACAGATCAAAACCCGGTTTCAAATTCTTCCAAAAAGCATATTGCGGCCATTCGGAATGTGTTTCGAGGAGCTGGGTATTTAACTTAAATGGATATATGTGCACAGGAACAGATTTCTGCCCATGTACAAAAGCTTCATAAACCATCGTATAGATCTCGTCGATCTTTTCATCGGTCATAGCATAGCAACCTATGGAGGCGCAATTGCCGTGGATCATGATCAGATTTCCGGTAAAGCCATGCTGCCGGTCGTAGGCGTTTGGGTACCCAATATTCATCGCCAGGTGATAGGAACTCATGGGCTGAAGCTGTGGAGGAGTAATGGCATAATAACCTTCCGGACATTTGCCATCCCTTTCCTTCTGTTTTGGACCCAATCCACCTGAATAAGCGCAGATCAGGTATTCGCGAAATAATTTATATTGCATTCCCGACTTTACCCAAATCTCCAGCACCCCCGGCTCTTTAAATAGCCGGATGTATATTGGCTTATCATCACGAAAACCACAATTTTTAAGATCTTTCTGTAATTGCGGCCAAATTGCGGCTCGGACACCAGCAGCTCGGGCGCTATCAGGTAAAGTAGGTTTTGATGTGAAGGAAAATAATACCAACGACAATACTGTTGACAGGAAAAGCTTAGGCATAGTGCTTGATTTTCAAGCTAGAACGCCTGCATCGCTTTTGAAATTACAGGTTCACCATAAGAAGGTGAGTTTGGCACAAAAATTACGCCTGCCAATGGGAAACACTCCACTCCGCAATCGACACGCCGCCTTCCGCAATCCTATATGCCCAGCACCTGTTTCAACTTAACATAGCCAGTCTTGCTCACCGGTATTTTAGCGCCAGATTTCAGGATAGCGATATGGGCATCTTTTTCATAAGGATCGATGCGGGTAATGTTTTGAACCTTGAGGATGTAAGAACGATGTACGCGTACAAATTGTGAAGGATCGAGGGTTTGTTCGAAAAAGCTCATCGTTTTGTTTTTCAGGAAAGAACCTTCGGCGGTATGTACACTTACGTAATCGTCGTCAGCTTCCAGGTATTCCACATCGTTTACCGGTATGATTTTAACCTTAGTGCCTGTTTTTACCACGATACGCTCATGCTGGGCAGGCGATTGCGAGGCAGCTGCCAGCAAATTTTCGGTTTGTTTTACGGGCTGAGTAGCCGGTGCCTGCGACAAAAACTTTTCTACAGCTTTATTGAAACGGTCTTTGGTAAAGGGTTTTAACAGATAATCGACGGCATGGGTCTCAAACGCTTTTATCGCGTATTCGTCAAAGGCTGTCGTAAAGATCACGGAAGGGGCATTTTCTACCAGTTCCAGCATTTCAAAGCCGTTGATCTTTGGCATTTGTACGTCAAGGAAAATTAGATCGGGATTGTGTAGTTGTATAGCTTTCAGTCCCTCGAAGCCATCACCACATTCCTGTAAAACTTCCAGCTGATCTTTAAAATCCTGCAGGTATTCCAATACAACCATCCGGGCGAGGGGTTCGTCGTCAATAACCAGTACGCGTTTCATAATTGTGGTATTTTTATAATGGTTGTAAAGATATTATCATCTGCGTAAGTTTCAACCAGGTCTGTACGTGCAAATAATAAATAAAGTCGGCGTTGTACCCCACTCAAGCCAAAACCAGTTCCTTTACGGGGTCTTGCGGTTTTCGGATCATAAGGATTTTGAATGGTAATAGTAAGGTAACCGTCTTCAATTTCTGAACGGATGCTTACGGTTACACTTTCCGTAGTGTCGTATAAGCCAAATTTGATCGCATTTTCTACGATAGGCTGTAAGATCATTGGCGGCAGTATAGCCGTTTCGCATTTATCGTCGCAACTGATCTCAGTTTTCAAACGATGCCCAAAGCGAACTTTTTCAATATCAAGGTACAATTGTAAATGAGAGAGTTCATCGGTGAGCGTTACTTGCTGCTGGTCGTCTTTTTTCAACGTTCCGCGCAAAAAATCGGAAAGCTGATGGATCATTTTTCGGGCCTCATCGGGTTTAAAGCCTATCAGCGCATTGATAGAGTTTAAGCTATTGAACAGGAAGTGTGGCTGCAATTGCTGGCGCAGGTTATATAATTCTGCGTCTCGTGCCAATTTTTCGGCTTCTACTTTGCGCTTTTCATTTTCTTTCTGATCTAGTTGCGAATACCAGATCATGCTGATCAGAGCCATCCAGCCAATTGCCAGAAAATTAGTAAAAAAACGGATAGTGATGGATTTAATCAGGAAATTGGTATAGGCCGTATTGTTTACAACAAAGGGCAGCAGCCACCTTGCGCCAAATGTGGCTGCCGCCGTTAAAGCCAGACACCAGAACAACAGGTTGATATAGCTATCTTTTCCAGGCTGGTAATACCTGAGGTTGTTGTTAATAAGCCAGCAAGCCGCACCTAACAGTACGGTGCAAATCGAACCATCGAAAAAGGCAACATACCAGGCAAACTCAAAGCTATGCACCAGGTAGGTAATGAGCAGGCCCCAAACTATCCCACCAGAGATAAAAGCAATGCGAACTTTTGAGAATGTATTAGATAAATTGGCCAAAATTTGCTATTTCTTTATTGTGTTTGTTAGGGTCGATTTGTAGTAACAATCGCCAGAGGATTTCCTCTGATCGCCATTTTAGAGTGACAGCCAGGCTGAGGGCTAAACTGTCTGCCTCAAAAGGTTCTTATTTCGATACCAGCAAAAATAGAGACGCCCTCAAGTACCAGTATTTTGTTATTATCGCCAGCGCCGGTTTGCCTCAGGCGTTTATCATCAACCCCGGCAAAAACTGCAGAGAGGTTTGATATTACCTGCCAGTGTGGTGGTACAATGATCTTGGTGCCGCCAAATACCTGAGTGATATCAATAATTACCCGCCCATTGATATCAGCCTGTGTGAAGTCTATCTCGGCGCCCCCAAAGATGTTTGTAATATCGCCACCCCTGAAGTTTTTTGAAAGTATTGTTTTCTTAGCTCCGCCAAACACTGAGGTGCTGTCTATAAAATCATCGGTAGAAAACTTTCCTGACCCCGGATTTATTGGAGGGATATTGCCTGCATCAGCCCCGGTTGCAGCAGCAGGGTCAGCAGGTGAATGATAACGCCAGTCCCACTTTTGTTCCCATTCCCTCGCAAATTTGTCGCGGTTAGTCGGGCTCTGATTACGACGTAAAATGATCCAAAGGCCTATCGCTATGATGATCACGGGGAATACGAAGTTATGCAGGTGGAGGTCAGGAAATGCCTCATTCAGCAGACCGAATAAACCGATGAAGACCAAAATTCCCCAAATAGGTTTTTGAAAATTGTGTTTGGTACCGGCGTAAATACCCCATATGAGTATCCAGGTGGGCCAGTTCCAGATCCAACCCGGGATATCTAAAAAGTCGAGTTGTTTTAATAGCAAAACGCCGCCAACAAACAGCAATATGATGCCGGCCAAAGCCTTACCGTTTGGTCTTGGCTTATTCTGTAAATTTATATTATCTATATTATCGCTCATTGTCTTCTTTGTCGAAATTAAATCTTATTCAAAACTAAGGTAATATTAAAGGCGAACCTATCAAATATTGGCGATATTATATAAGAAGTCGGTAAGGGGGGAAGAATTGTCGGTGAAAGACTTTTGCAAGTAATTTCTAATTTAATTTTATTTTTGATCAACCCCTCGAATTATGAATACAGAAACCGAAAACCCCACTCAGGAGGACAATTCAATAGCTCCAAATAAAGTAAATGGTGATGAAAAGCCATTCTTTTCGATAGCAATTGGTTATAATATTCTAGGCTTAATAGTTGGGTTTTCCATTATATTTATCAGGGACGTTCGTACGGCTGCTATCTTCGGGATGGTTTACCCACTGCTAGCTATCATTGTGATCATATTCAGTAAGGGGAATATTAAATTTTTGAGCGAAACAAAGAAAAGCAAAAAATGGTTTACCATGTTAGGCTTTTTTTTACCAACCTTCACCCAATTATTAAATTCTTTAGGCAAATACGATTTATTGGATTATAAAAACGTTTGGCTCCCTTTTTTGATTGTGGCCGTGGTTGTTCTACTTATGCTAATATCTACAGGACTCAATTATGCCATCGGAGGTGTAATAGGCCAGATTATATTTATGTTTATCGCAAGCCTGATCTATGGTTTTGGGTTTGTAATTCAGGTAAATTGTGTTTTTGACCAATCACATCCAACTAAGGCCGATGGCGAGTTGACGGCCAAACATTCGCAATGGGGGCGAAGTTCTGAAAACTATTATTTTGCGGTTAATTTTGTCGTTGACGGGAAACAAATAACTAGAAGTCCCGAAGTGTCTAAATCAACTTACGACCAATATCAGCCCGGTAGTCATATCATTGTTAACATAAAAAAAGGGACGCTAAACATCCCCTGGTATTATATCACTAAATAACCTGATTGCCATTATCCGGCAATAGTCCTTTTCTCGCTATTTCTGACGATCATATATATCCCCACCAGTATGATAGCGCCAGGCCAGATATAATCACCCGCATTGATACCGGGCAATGCATCATCCAGCATATAAGCTGCCCCGATAACGATCCAGATCAACCATGATAAATTTTGAAAGTTGTGTTTAACACCCACGTACAATCCTATACCGATCAGTATCAAAGGCCAATTGAACAGCCAATCTGGAAATAAAACCAGATTTAACTGATCTACCAATAGCAGGGTACCGAATATGACGATAATTGCACCCGCTACCATCCTGCCATTATACTTGTTCTGAGTTTCTATAATAGTTTTCATCGCATTTAGTTTTAATTCTAAACCAAAGCTATAGCGGTAGAGAAGGTCGGCAAAGCAAATATTGGCGATGTATCAGTACTTGTCGGTAAGTAAAAAGAAAAGGTCGGCGAAATGGAGTAGAAAATTACCCCGGATCCATAATTCATAGTAGTTTTCCCAGTGACAACTAAGGATAGTTCCTGATAAAACACCCGCCCTAGTCGCTAAAGCCAATCCCCAATCCCCAATGCCCGATGACCAATGACGCGCAGCAAATGACTAAACCGGCTCTTGCTGACTCAGGCAATGGAAACTTCCCAAACCCCAGATGATGTCGGTTGAATCGATGCCAACAACTTTTCTGTCGGGGAAACATTGCTGGATGATATCAAGCGCCGTTTGATCTTTTTTACACCTGAATGTTGGTACGATCACTGCCGAATTAGCAATGTAAAAATTAGCATAGGAGGCCGGTAAGCGCTGCCCATCGTAAAAAACAGGGTCGGGCATTGGCAGTTCAACAATGTTTAGTGCCTTGCCTTCGATAAGACGCATTGTTTGAAGCGTTTGAAGATTGTCCTGAAGAATATGGTAGTTTTCGTCGTCTTTATTCTCTTCAACTACGGTTATAACGGTATCACTGTTTACAAAGCGGGTAATGTCATCAATATGCCCGTCCGTATCATCACCAATGATTCCCTCGGCCAACCATAAAACCTGTTCAACGCCGTAATAGTTCTTTAAATAGGCTTCTATTTGTTGTTGATCGAGGTGCGGATTTCTGTTTTTATTCAGTAGGCAGGCTGTGGTTGTTAGTACAGTTCCCTTACCGTTAAATTCAACCGAACCACCTTCCATCACAATGCCAGGGTAAAAAACCGGTAAGCCAAAATGCTCAGCAATTTTGGTAGGAATAACATCATCCAGATCATATGGTGGATACTTGTTGCCCCAGGCATTATAGCCCCAATCAACGATCACTTTTTGTTTGGTTTCGGGGTTGATCAGAAACGCAGGTCCATGGTCACGGCACCAGGCATCGTTGGTTTCAAAGTTAAAAAATTCGATCTTGCTCAGATCGGCGCCAACCGTCTCCAGTTCAGCAATTGCATAGGCCTTTTGTCTTTCATCAGCCAGGTTGATGCGAACCAGTTCGCCCTCAGTCAACACTTTGATAAATTCACAGTAGGGGCGATAGATGGTATGTATTTTCCCCGGCCACGACGCTTCCTTATGCGGCCAGCTGAGCCAGGTAGCGGTGTGTGGTGCCCATTCGGCGGGGAAATGGAAGCTCGTTAAATTGTCCATAGTCGATGGTCGATGGTCCATAGCTGCTTATATTGAGTTTCTTAAGGCGGTTATCATTTTAATTAGTGCCTCATAATTGTCATAATGTTTTTTGAATTCTGAACCACTTATAAATCCTCGCTTTTGACCTATAAATAAACAGGATACGACTTCGACTCCTGACCGAATTGAATAATTTAGAAAGGCTTTAAAAACTGCATTACTTTGACCGGTACACCCTTCCGCAATATTCAGTACCACCGAATCAGCAGCTCTTTTAATTTGAGAAGTTAATATATATAATTCGTCCTTTGGAAAATTCCTGGTTAAAATGTTAATCTCATCAGAAAGATCCAGTGCTTTTTGCCAAACCTGTAAATTTTCGAACTTAAAAGCCATGTTCACTATGGTCTATGGACAATCGACTATGGACTAAATAATTATTGTTCATCTAAAAGTCGTTTAGTTATTGGCTGGTAGGAATCAATTCTCCGGTCGCGTAAAAAAGGCCAGTGGGTACGGTAGTAATCGGTTTTTTGCAGGTCTATTTCTTGTACGATCACTTCTTCGGCAGTATGGGAAGCCTGGTAAAGCACAGTGCCAAAAGGGTTAGAGATGAAAGATCCGCCCCAGAATTTTAGCTCTGCTTCCTGACCTACACGGTTAACACTCACAACATGCACTCCGTTGGCAACCGAGTGAGAGCGTTGTATGGTTTGCCAGGCATTGTATTGTTCTACGTTTGTGGCTTCATCCTGTGTTGTTGCCCAGCCAATAGCAGTTGGATAAAATAATATCTCGGCTCCCATCAGTGCTGTTATCCTTGCTGCTTCAGGATACCATTGGTCCCAGCAGATCAGCACACCGAGGGTAGCATATTTAGTTTTGAAGACTTTGTAACCCATATCGCCAGGGGTAAAGTAGAATTTTTCGTAAAAGCCAGGGTCATCAGGTATATGCATTTTGCGGTATTTGCCCAGGTAACTGCCATCAGCATCAATGATTGCCGTAGTGTTATGATAAAGCCCTTGTGTGCGTTTTTCAAACAAAGAAGCGATGATAACAATATTCAACTCTTTGGCTAATGGCGATAAAACATCTGTTGAAGGCCCTGGAATAGCTTCAGCTAATTTAAAATTATCATAGTCTTCCACATCGCAAAAATATAGCGAGGTAAATAGCTCCTGTAAACAAACTATCTGTGCGCCTTTTTCTGCCGCCTCACGAACTTTTGCGATCGCCTTTTCCAGATTTTCCTGTTTATCTGCCGTACACGACATCTGAACTAAACCAACGTTAACTTTTGCCATTCTTTTGAATTTTGCGCAAATTTAAAATTTTAATGTTAACGCATTTGTCTATTTATCTAACTATTCACACGATCTTTTCAGCAATAGAATCGTATATAAACACGTTTGATAAGCGGCAAAATCCAAAAAATCAATACTTTTGCTGCGAAAATGACGAAAATAGAAGATGTAGCTGAAGAGGCAGCTGAAGAAGCGGTCGAACATAAAACCTGGAAGGGCACACTTTGGGGTATTGTCAAAATTATTTTGATTGTTGTTGTTACCGGCGGACTCCTTTATTATGTTTTTAGCAAAGTGCCATGGACCAAGGTTCAGGACCGGCTCACCCATGCTAATCGTGCCTGGCTTTTTGCGGCAGTAGCCTGTTATTTTATTTCGATGATTTTCTCTGCATGGCGATTGCTCAGCTTTTTTAATTCCATCGATCTTAAACTTGATTACCGGTTTAATCTCCGCTTATATTTCCTCGGCATGTGTTACAATGTGCTGCTTCCCGGCGGGATAGGTGGTGATGGCTACAAGATTTACCTATTACATAAACGTTATAAACTGCCTACCAAAAAAGTGTTCTGGGCCATATTACTCGACAGGCTGAGTGGCTTTTGGGCCATTGGGCTGATCACTGTTGCTTTGATTATTTTGATACCCAAAATCGACATCCATTTTGGTATACCAACCAGTATTTTTGTTGTGGGCACATTGATCTATTATTGGGTGCTACAACGTTTTTTTAAAGATTATTCCCGCAATTTTTTTGCTTCACATGGTAAAGCAATTGCTGTGCAAACCATGCAGGTGCTGGTGATCATTTGCCTGCTTATCGCCCAGAGTGATTTTCATATTTTCACTACAAAAATTGCACCTTACCTGCTATCGTTTCTTACCTCGTCATTGGCAGCAATTATACCTTTCAGCCTCGGTGGGGGTGGTGTGCGCGATGCGATTTTTGTAAACGTATCCGGATTTTTTAATCTTAAACCCGATATGGCTGTGTATCTGAGTTTTGGTTTTTACCTCATCTCAATCATTGTTGCGCTCCTTGGTTTGTATTATGTGATCAGACCAAAGCGAATGGAAAAAGGTTTACCGCCTATAAATCAATAATCGAATCGGAGCTAGTTTTTATAGGCTAAGCGATTAGCTAGGTAAACCAGGTCATCAAGTTCATCTGGCTTTGCTATTACTGCGTCGGCATATTTATTTATTGCGGTCGCCGCATCCAGGTTCGGCGAATAAATAATAACCGGGATTAGGTTAGAAAGATCATTTGCCTTAAGTGCTTCTGCAAGATCATTTGCCGGATCTATAGCAGAATAGCCCACAATAATTACATGGGGTTTGATTGTAAGTATTTCATCAACTGTAATATCCTTGGCTGCCCTGGAAATTTCAAAGCCATTGTTCTCCAAAACAAAAGCCAGCATCTCGCGTACATCCGTATCTTCTTCTATCAGTATTAATTTTTTCATAGGTTATTTTTTCTGGAACGACAGCTAAAGCTAATTACTTTTTGCAGTATCTAACAAGTTAAAATTAGTCTTATCATCGAAATTAGCGATAGCAATTTAGGAAACTAATCACAGATACCTTCAACTTAAAGAACCATTTATTTATCTTTATGTTCTCTTAATAAACCGAAAGGACGAATGGGTGATTTTAATGATTTTAACAATCCGCAGGTTGCGGCATTGCCCGCCCATTTAAAGCAATTTATAGTAGATCAGCACTACGAACATTATACGCCTATTGATCATGCGGTGTGGCGTTACGTAATGCGGCAGAACTATAGTTACCTTAAGGATGTGGCTTACTACCCCTATATCCCGGGATTACTGAAAGCTGGTCTGACTATCGAAAAAATACCGAGCCTGCAGGAAATGAACGATGCACTCGGTAAAATTGGCTGGGGTGCGGTAACAGTAGACGGGTTTATTCCTCCTGCGGCATTTATGGAGTACCAGGCCTGCCGTGTGTTAGTTATTGCAGCCGATATTCGTCAATTGAAACATATTGAATATACGCCGGCTCCTGATATCATTCATGAGTCGGCCGGGCATGCCCCGATCATTGCTGATAGCGATTATAACGGGTACCTGAGCTATTTTGGATCAATAGGGGCTAAAGCCATGTTTTCAGCTGAGGACTTTGATTTATATGATGCGATACGGACACTTTCAATTTTAAAAGAAATGCCGGATGCCGATCCTGATGATATTCAAAAAGCATCAGAACTGGTGGAATACCGCCAGAAAAATATGGGCAAGCCGTCCGAAATGGCGCTTTTGAGCCGTTTGCATTGGTGGACCGTAGAGTATGGCCTGATAGGAACTCTTGAAAACCCCAAAATTTACGGAGCAGGACTATTATCATCCATCGGTGAAAGTGTAACCTGCATGCAAACGGAAGTTGAAAAACTCTGGTATACTATTGGCGCCGTTAATTATCCTTACGATATCACTAAGCCCCAACCGCAATTGTTTGTAACACCCACTTTTCAAAACCTGGTTGATGTGCTGGAAGAATTTGCCAATGGGATGGCATTCAGGGTAGGTGGTGCTTTTGGTTTGCGAAAGGCTGCAGAAAGTAAATATCCTTGTACAGGCGTGTTTAGTTCCGGATTACAGGTATCGGGAGTAATAACCGATTTTAACAATTCAGGTGAGCAGGTTTCGTTCGTCAAAACATCCGGCCCTTCGACGCTCTCCTACAATAATAACGTATTGCAAGGGCACAGAAAAGATTATCACGCTGATGGTTTTAGCTCACCAGTAGGAAAACTCAAAGGAATAAGGGTGCCATTGGAAGATTTTTCTCTTTCTGATTTATCCGCAATCGGTATTGAAAAAGGTAAAAAGGCAGCTATTGAATTTGAAAGTGGAATACAGGTGAGCGGCATGGTTAGCGAAATTCTGATCAGGAACAATAAGGTATTGATCATTTCATTTACCGATTGTACCGTTCAGGATCAAAATAAAAAAATTCTTTTCGATCCCTCATGGGGTATATACGATATGGCAGTAGGTGAAAAGATCGTATCGGTTTTTTGTGGGGCTGCTGACAAAGGTGCTTTTGAAGAGATACCTCTAATTTCAAATACAGGCACCTACCATACGCAATATGACGCAAATACGCTGGATTTACATCAGCTTTACAGGCAAGTCCGAAACAGGCGCTACGGCATAGGTGATGACAAACTTTTGGTCGAAATTTGGGATCGACTGAAAAAAAATCATTCCGAAGATTGGTTATGTGCACTAGAGATTCTGGAGATCCTAGATCATGAAGGAATCAAACATGAACTGGCTATTGAGATCAGAACATTCCTCGAAAATAAAATGCAAACTGAACCCGAGCTTAGTAAATTGATCAATGATGGTTTTTATCTTATCAAACATCCTGTTGAACAAAAGCTGGTGATTTAAGATTTTTAATATCTTAGCCTTCCATGAACATCGTTATAACAGGAGCAAGCAGCGGCGTTGGTTTTGAGGCCGTATTAGAACTTGTTTTGTCCAATAAACACAAGATAATAGCCCTTGCCAGGTCCGAAAAAAAATTGGCAAAGCTACTTGAAATTGCCCGTGGATTAAACCCTGAATGTAAACTATATCCTATAGCTTTTGATATTGTACACGATGATTATGATGGTTTGCTTCAGTTTATTGCCAGCCAATTTGATAACCGGGTTGATGTTTTGATCAACAATGCCGGTACACTGATCAATAAACCCTTTGAAGAATTGGGGGAGAGTGATTTTGTTGAAATGCTGCAAAGTAATTTCATCGGGCATGTACGCATCACCCAAAGTTTACTGCCATTAATGGGCCCTGATTCGCATATAGTTAATATCGGCAGTATGGGCGGTTTTCAGGGAAGTGCTAAATTTCCCGGGCTTTCAGCTTATTCTGCCAGTAAAGCGGCATTGCATACGTTCACCGAATGTTTGGCACAGGAATTAACCGAAAAGCAAATCAAAGTCAATTGCCTGGCTCTCGGCTCGGCGCAGACCGAGATGCTCGAGAAAGCTTTTCCAGGCTACCAATCGCCAGTAATGGCTTTCGAAATGGGTAAATATATTGCGGATTTTTCGCTGACCGGTCATAAGTTCTTTAATGGTAAAATTATTCCGGTTGCTATGTCTAATCCCTGAAATTTTTAAACGTCAGCATTCATAATAAGCAATTTTTTATTGTATTTTTACTTACAACCGCTGGCTTTTATGGATCAACGCCTTGCCTATTTATTGAACCAGTCAAACGATATTTTTTGCGTCGCTGGCAATACGGGAGATATAAAATCGACCAACGCTTCATGGCGGTATTTTACAGGCTATACAGAAAATGATAGCCCGGGGAAAAATCTGGTCGACCTTGCTCACCCTGACGACAGGAACCGCTTTGCGGAATTGCTGAGCAGTATTAATAGATTAAAAAATATTAATGATTTCGCAGTTCGGATAAAAACAGCTGCCAATTTGTACATAACCGTCAACTGGACCTTCAGCTTTGATAGCGACGAACAGTTGTTATATGCTTGTGGTACATGTACCGCCGAAAATCTAAATATCCGCAATGCCCAGAATATCTCTGATAAGGTTCAGCATGTTCTGGCAAATTTGACGGAGGGCTTTTTTATGCTCGACCGCAACTGGCGGATCAATGCTTTTAATCCTGCATTTCAGAAAATGCTGCGCAAGCCGGAAGCTGAGCTTTATGGAGCTGATTTTAGGCTATTAGAAAGTATGGCTGTAGAAGAAGAGATTTTGCCTGCTTTTGAAAGTGTGTTCAGCAATCAGATCGCAAAGTCATTGCAGTATTACGATAAGAATTGTAAAGGCTGGTTACGGATAAATATTTATGCCTACAAAGACGAACTGATTGTTTTTGTACGGGATATCAGTTATATCAAAATAGAACAACTGATACTTGAATTGGAAAAGAAAGTATTGGTGTTAAGCTTTATTCCCGAGTATACACTGGCACGAATGGCTCATGAGCTATTGGTTGGAATCGAACGAATATTTCCGGAAATGTATTGTTCAATTCTAGAGCTAGACAGCGAACAGGAAAAAGTATATCACCTTGCGGCTCCCAGGCTTCCCGCCAACTATTGTGAGGCGATCAATGGTTCTGCGATAGGCCCTGATGCCGGGTCGTGCGGTACTGCTGCCTATCACCGCGAACAGGTAATAGTAAGCGATATAGCCAATAGCCGTTTATGGGATAATTATAAGGATTTGATCCTGCCTTATGGCTTTAAAGCCTGCTGGTCGACTCCTGTTATCAGCGGCAGGAGCGCGAAAGTTCTGGCGACCTTTGCTATATATTATGATACGATAAGGGAGCCGGGTAAAGACGAATTGCGCATGATCGAGCGCACTGTAAATTTGATCCGTACCCTGATCGAAAACAAAAGGAACGAGGAGCATCTTTTAGATCAAACCCGCCGCTTGCAGGATATTGCAGCGATAAGCTCGCATCATATCCGACGCCCTGTTGCTACCATCATGGGACTGGTCAACTTATTTGACAAAAAGAATACAGCAAACCCCCTGAACAAAGATATTATTGAGCACCTGGAAACTACGGCTTTGGAATTGGATGATGTGATCCATGTAATTGTAGAAAAGACGATCAATATTGATCACTAATGGCTATTACTTTAACCAGTTAGATTCGCTATTTTAAGAGGAAAAACAATAAAACCAGCCTGGCACCAACCTGCCCGATCCTAAAGTTGAATATTCATTTTAGGGTATCTGCTTTTAACTCACCTTTATTCCTGCTTAGATCGAATTTGATATTAGTAAGGTCATACCATTCCAGGGCAATAACATTATTAGTTGCGAGTGATTTGATATTTGATTCCTTTGCCTGTTCTGCTTGCGGTCTTCATATATAAACATACTATAACTTCCCCATTTATCAGTAAGCAGTTTATCAAGGCGGGCTGTTACTTTTGCTTCCCAGCACGTATCAAATATAATTTATATAAAAATTTAGCAGGAGGCCGGTAATAAACCGACCCCTGCGCTATATAAAGGTTAGGTTTGGGACTAATTCTTGGCGCCAAGTTTGATGAACTCGTTCACAACAACTTCGGTGTAATACTTTTTGTTCCCGTCTTTATCCACATAAGTACGACTGGTGAGTTTTCCCTCAATAGCAACTTCGTCGCCTTTTTTTAGTATTTCCTCTGCAATTTTTGCCTGTGTACCCCACATTACCAGGTTGTGCCACTGGGTGTCTGTAATTTTCTCGCCTTTTTCGTTTTTGTAAGTCTCGTTTGTCGCGATTGACATTTTCGCCATCTTACGGTTGTTGTCAAAACTCTTTACTTCCGGATCCATACCCAGGTTTCCTACCAGGCGTACGCTGTTTCTTAATGTGTTCATGATCTTTTAAACTTTAATTTTCTATTCCTTTTCGGTGAAACAAAGTTGCGGCGAGAAGGAAAAATTATTCGGATATTAATCGTTTATAGTCGATAGTTTCCGTTTGTAAGCGTTTGCAAATGGATAAAATGTTGTTTAACTTTACCTATTATGAGCAATGAAAGATACTGCCTCGACTGCGGAGAGGTGCTTCACGGGCGAGCCGACAAGAAATTTTGCGACGACCAATGCCGCAACAATTACAATAACCAATTGAATAGTACAAGTTCAAACCTGGTACGGAATGTAAATAACGTATTGAGAAGAAACCGCCGTATCATGGAGGAGTTAAATCCCGGAGGTAAAACTAAAACCACCCGGCAAAAGATGGCTGGCAAAGGTTTTAACTTTGAGTATTTTACCAGTTTGTATAATACCCAAAACGGCAAAACCTATTATTTTTGCTATGAATATGGCTACCTGCCGCTGGATAATGACGAGTTGCTATTGGTAAAAAAAGAAAAAGAGATCAGTTAATTATTGGCCAGGAAAGCCAGTGTGAGAGCCCAGGCTTCTTCAGATGCGGCTTTATTATAGGAAGCACGGGCATCACAATTAAAGCCATGGTCGGCATACGATATTTTGACATTTAGAAAATCTTTTCCGGCAGCTTCCATCGCTTTTAATGTGGTATGAATATTTTCTGATTTGATGTGTTGATCTAAACCTCCCCAATAAAATAATTGTTTGGCATGCAGGTTAGCACACCTGTCGATCATGTTATCGATACCGCCGCCGTAATAAGACACTGATCCTTTAACCGGTAAAATACTATTGGTGATAAAGGATACGCGGCCCCCTAAACAATAGCCCACACAATAGATCCTTTCAGCGTCTACATTTGTCTGGCTGCTGAGCCAATCCCAGGTTGCACGCACGTCCTCCTCAATATTTGTCTGCGACATTGCATAAATATGCTGCCTTACAGTATCAAAATCAGTATAACTTGCTTCAAAACCAACAGGAGCAGTTCGGTGAAATAATTCGGGGCAAATCGCAGCATATCCCGCTGCAGCAAAACGCTCTGTAACTTTACGCATATGCTCATTTACGCCAAATGCTTCCTGAAAAACCATAATGCCGGGTAACTTGCCGGAAGTGCTATTAGGAAATGCCGTAAATGCAGCCATTTCGGTCCCATCAGATACATTGAGCGTGATATAATTTTCCATTGTCGCGGTTTGATAAGCGAAATTAATGCAATGTTCAGGTTTTTAAAGTTAAATCGCCAATTTGTGACAAAACGCGCCGATTTTACAAAACTGTGAAGCGGCCTTGTTGTTAAACCACAATATTTGTGCAAACAAAATTTTCTATGACTCACCTATTTACACCGCTAAAAATAAAAAATACCGAATGTAAAAATCGCATCATGGTATCGCCGATGTGCGAATATTCTAGTAGCGACGGCTTTGCGAACGACTGGCACATGGTACATCTGGGGAGCTTCGCGGTAGGAGGAGCTTCGCTTATCATTACCGAAGCCACAGCAGTTTCACCCGAAGGGAGGATCAGTCCAGATGACCTTGGGATTTGGAAAGATGAGCATATCGACAAACTCAAACAGATCAATAATTTTATTCATGAGCAGGGCTCGTTGTCGGCTGTACAACTGGCCCATGCTGGCCGGAAAGCCAGCCACAATTTACCCTGGAAAGGCGGAACACAAATTCCTTCAGATGCCGACGAAGGATGGAAAACATTAGGCCCCAGTGCCCTGCCATTTTTAGAAAAAGAAGAAGCGCCGGAAGCAATAGACAAAGCTTGTATCGAGAAAGTTAAAGCTGATTTTAAAGCCGCCGCCGCAAGAGCCTTAGCGGCAGGTTTTGATGTGATCGAGATCCATGCTGCACATGGATACCTTATACACGAATTTTATTCGCCTTTGAGCAATCATCGGACCGATGAATATGGAGGTTCTTTTGAGAATAGGATCAGGCTGCTATTAGAAATAATTGATTCTGTTAAAGAAGCCTGGCCGCTGGATAAGCCATTATTTGTTCGGATTTCCGCAACAGATTGGACCGAGGGTGGTTGGACTGCCGAAGAATCAGTACAATTGGCGAAGGAAATGAAAGCAATAGGAGTCGATTTTGTCGATTGCTCAACAGGGGGTAACGTAGCATCAGCTAAAATTCCTTTGAAGCCCGGATACCAGGTTGAATTTGCAGAGAAAATTCGCCGGGAAGCCGAAGTTCTGACCGGAGCAGTGGGTTTGATCACAACACCCGAACAGGCTGATGCTATAATTCGTGATGGACAGGCGGATGCAGTATTATTGGCCCGAGAGTTATTACGTGATCCGCATTTTCCGCTTCGGGCCGCTCATGTTTTAGGTCATGACATCAAATGGCCATTGCAATATGAAAGAGCTAAATGGCATTAATTCAAACAGATAATAATTACAACCTCATTTTAAAACAAACAAGCTATGAAACGTACAGCAAAAGCCCATTGGAATGGCACTTTTAAAGATGGCCAGGGCGATTTAACCACCCAAACAACAGCGTTAAACCACACGCAGTATTCATTCAAAACCCGGTTCGAAGACGGAGTTGGTACTAACCCAGAAGAACTGATCGCAGCAGCACATGCAGGCTGTTTTACGATGGCCGTTAGTTATGCTTTATCTGATGCTGGTTTCGTGCCGGGCAGCCTGGATACCGAAGCAACGCTGGAGCTTGATTTTGCCACACTAACCATTACTAATATTCATCTCGAACTTAAAGGGAGCGCCATAACCGGAGTATCGGAAGATAAATTTAAAGAGATAGCTGAAGGTGCAAAAGCTAATTGTATCGTTTCAAGGGCATTAAGTGTGCCGATCACTTTGGGCATACAATATATCCAATAACAAATTACCAGAAAGGAAAGGTACTGCTTATAGGAACGGTATCTTTCCTTTTGAATTTAGTCAAATTGATTGCCCAGAATATCTTCAGCCCGTTTAATAGCTTCTTCGTAGGTATGTACCACATTTGCCTTGCCAATCCGGAACAATAAACGCGCCTTTTGAAGCTCGTCTGTCACCTGATCGCTGTTGATCTCAGACAGAATCAGTTTACTGCCCCTTTTCACCAGGTCATCTTCCACTGCTTGTAAAACCCTGATACCGGTAGCATCAATTACCGGAACATTCTCCATGCGTATGATAAGCACTTTGGCAGGGTTTTCGATAGTCCGCATCGTATCTCTGAATTTATAAGCGGCACCGAAAAATAGCGGGCCGTGAATTTCGAAAACATCGACCCCTTCAGGCAAAGCAATTCTGCTCTCGTTATCTATTCGACCTTCACCCGGCAGATTGGTTTGTTGTACCGAACTGCTTTGCATCATTTTGCGCATAAACAGGAATACTGCTAATATCATACCGATCTCGATCGCAACAGTAAGGTCTACGAACACTGTTAACAGGAAGGTGGCTAAAAGCACCGTAGCATCACTTTTAGGTCCCTTTAATACAAATATGAAACTTTCCATTTCGCTCATATTCCATGCTACAATAACTAATATGCCCCCCAATGTTGCCATAGGAATCAATGACGCCCATTTGCCAACAAATAACATGATAACCAGGAGTGTCAGGGCATGTATTATACCTGCAACAGGTGTACGCCCGCCATTTTTTATATTGGTGGCTGTGCGGGCAATGGCACCGGTGGCGGGAATTCCACCAAACAACGACGAAAAGATGTTAGCAATACCCTGGGCAATTAGTTCGGTATTGGAACGATGGTTACCGCCGGTCATCCCATCGGCTACTACTGCCGAAAGCAGCGATTCAATACTTCCCAGCATAGCAATAGTAAATGCCGGACGGATGAGTTGCTGCAATACTTTAAAGGTGACATGCGGAATAACCGGAGCTGGTAGGCTGGACGAGATCGCTCCAAATCTGCTGCCGATAGTTTCAACCGGCAAATGGAAAAAATAAACGGCTAGTGTTGTTGCAAGTATTGCAACAAGTGAACCGGGTACCTTTCGGGTAACCTTTGGCCAGACAAGGATGATCAGTACCGTACATACTCCAATCACCGATGCATATGGGTTCAACGATCCAAGATGCTCACCATAGGCTTCCCATTTACTGATCAAATCGGCAGGTACGCTACCCATCTTAAGTCCGAGAAAATCTTTGACCTGTGATGAAAATATAATAAATGCGATACCAGCAGTAAAGCCGACGATAAGCGGGTAGGGAATGAATTTAATGACATTGCCTAACCGGGTAATACCCATGATGATGAGCAAAATACCGGCAATAAATGTAGCGATGATGAGCCCGCTGATACCAAATTGCTGTACGATACCATATACGATAACAATGAAGGCCCCGGTCGGGCCGCCGATCTGGACGCGACTACCGCCCAATGCTGAAATAATAAAGCCCGCTATAATTGCTGTAAAAATTCCTTTTTCGGGCGATACCCCTGATGCTATTGCAAATGCAATAGCCAGCGGCAAAGCCACAATGCCAACAATTATACCCGCAACAGCATCCTTATAAAACTGCGCTTTACTGTAATTTTTTAAGGTATCAATTATTTTAGGTCTGAATACTGACATTATTTTTTGATCCACATTTTTAAAAAGCCCTCGTTTGCAATATCCGCCAGCTGATAACTATGCGGTACCTCGGTACCAAAGGAATGAAATGTAACCAGTCGTGTTCCCGAGGGGCGTCGTTCTAATTGGTTGTATAAATATCGGGTGTAATAGGCGTACAAGCTGTAGGAGGTTGCAATCGTATCGTCAATCGCATTGTCTGTTTCTATGTTCTCAAAAAATGCATTATAAAAATAGAAGTTGTCAAATTTTTTAAAATCGATTTGGGTGATGTTGGCACATAGAAAATTTACGTTGTTCAACTGCATATAAAATTTAGCTTCATATGCACAATCGACCAGGTCGTGACGCTGTTCTACTCCAAAGAAATAGCAATCAGGCTGGTAGTAGGCAGCCGCCAAACAAAATTTGCCGGCGCCGCTACCGATATCCAAAACGGTTTTCCCCGGTTCTGCTAAAAATTCAGCGGCCCTTTGGGCAACGGCTAGTGGTGTCCAGTGCTTTTTCGAAATAGCCTCAACTGGTTCGGGGTAAAGCCAGTCGAAGGTCTCGTCACTAAGTAAAAGCCGCTCGTTGACATTGATCGTTAGTTCGGGTCTCGATGGTGTGGTTTTGGTAATTAGCTCTTGTAGTTCTGTGCCTGATTTTCTCACGTTCAAATTTACACCCGTTAAGGCGCTTTCATATTGTTATCAAATCGGTGCAAAAACAGATATTTATCAGTTTTACAAATACTTATCTTTGTAAATGAGCCTGACAGGAATATTCCCGATTGACCGCTGGAGTTTTACTACGAAATCAGTATTGAACGTTCTTACAGAAGACGAATACGCCAGTTTGTTCAGTCATCATAGTAGCCAGCAATATGGCAAAGGTGAAGTTGTATTCAGAGAAGGTACGGTACCATCAGGAATATTCATCATCCGAAAAGGAAAAATAAAAAAGTACAAGACCGATCGCGATGGCAGGGAACAAATTGTTTATGTTGCCGGGGAAGGGGAGCTGATCGGTTACCATGCCGTGCTTTCCGAAGAACGCTACCCCGATTCAGCCGCAACGCTTGAACAGTCGTTATTGAGCTTTATACCAAAAGAAGATTTCTTGGATATTTTGCAGCGATCGCCTGATTTTAGCCATCGCCTATTAAAAGCTTTGAGTCATGAATTTACCGTTTTTACTAATAGTCTTTCGGTGTTCGCGCAAAGAACAGCCCATGAACGCCTGGCTATTACATTGATCGTGCTGAGGGAAAAGTTCAAAGAAGGACTATCAAAGGATGAAGAACCCATTTTGAATATTTCGAGAGCCGACCTTGCAAATATGGTGGGCCTTGCAACCGACAATGTCATCAGGCTATTAAAGGAATTTAAAAGCGAAGGCATCATCGAAACCAACGGAAGAAAAATTCGCGTTATAAATATCAGCTTGTTGGTAAAACGATCAAATTATCGCTGATTCTTTTTAATGGCCTTATATCGTATCAGCTAAAAAACTCATGAGCCCTATTAAACCATGTGCTATCATTATACCATCACTACGCCAAAAAACCAGCTCGAAAATCGATTTTCGGCCCATTTTGACGCCCTTTCCGATTACCGCCCAATTTATCATAGCGATGGCTTTTCGCACAGAGCGATGCCGGTGATCACCGCTGATAAGCCAACTGAAATACAGTTATACCATTGGGGCCTGATACCTCATTGGGTTAAGGACCGGGAAACTGCGAAGCAACTCAGCAACCAAACGCTAAATGCTGTAAGCGAAACAATTTACGAAAAACCATCATTTAAGGCCTATGTACCTAAAAAGCGCTGTTTGGTATTGGCAGACGGCTTTTTTGAATGGATGCATGCTGTTAAGAATAAGTATCCGCATTATATTTATTTGAACGATCACCAACCTTTTGCCTTTGCCGGAATTTACAGTCATTGGGCCGATAAGGAAACCGGCGAGATCATCAAAACCTACTCAATTTTGACTACCGCAGCAAATGATCTGATGGCAAAAATTCACAATGTCAAAAAGCGTATGCCGGTAATCCTGAAACGGGAAGATGAGCAAAAATGGCTCGAACAGGATCTGACGCAAGGAGAGATCTTAAACCTTTTGCAACCACTTGACTCAAAATTATTGGCAGCACATACTATCAGCAAACTGATCACCAGCCGCTCAGAAAATCCCGATCAGGAAAAGGTGCTGGAACCTTTTACCTATCCTGAGCTGGCGCTGCTTTGATATTGCTATTTTTTATTTTGAACTATTCGATCCGGTATCAAATTTTTGAGATACGGTGATAAGTTTCAAAAATTGCGATTTTACGCTATTCGTGCACAAGCTTATTGCCGGAAATACTATATTTAACCTCTTATCAAAATAGCCGACGTTTATGCTTTTAAAATCAGTCAGATTATTATTTATGGGTTTTATGTTCAGTATTTGCGCATTGGTAGCGAATGCTCAACTACGATTGCCAGAAGGCTACTTCTGGAAGAAACTCCCAAACGGCCTCGAAGTATTGGTGATCGAAAATCATAAAGTACCCCTTGCAACGATCGAGATCGCTGTCAAAAATGGTGCTTATACAGAAGGTTCCGAATACAGTGGTTTATCGCACTTGTTTGAACACATGTTTTTCAAGGCAAACCGCGACTACCCCAATCAGGAAGTGTTTTTAAAACGCACCCAACAATTGGGTGCCATATGGAATGGAACAACCGATGTGGAACGGGTTAATTACTTTTTCACTTTTGATCGGGATAGCCTTAAAGCCGGGCTTAATTTCATGAACGCGGCTATCCGTTTTCCAATTTACCGCGAGGAAGATATGAAAAAGGAGCGCCCGGTGGTTGATGGTGAATTCCAGCGTGCGGAAAGTAACCCCGATTTTCAGCTATGGTTTACAGTACAGCAACACCTTTGGGGCGATCTCATCACCCGCAAAAATCCGATCGGTATACACGATGTGATAAATACCGCTACGCCTGAGAAGATGATGGTGATAAAAAATAAATACTACTTCCCCAATAATAGTTTGCTGACCATCTGCGGTGATATCAAGCATGAAGACGCCTTTGCTCTTGCTGAAAGTATTTTTGGCGACTGGGCCAGCAGTGGATTTGACCCCATTCAGAAATACCCAATTCCACCATTTAAGCCTCTTGAGAAAACGGAGTTTTTTGTAAAAGAAGCCACCATTGCCCAAACACCTACCATTATGTTCTCGTGGCAGGGGCCATCATACCTAAAAGATTCGGCGTCGACCGTAGCTGCCGATGTATTTTCGACGATCGTAGGACTTAATGCTAGCAAATTGCACCAGGCTTTGGTCGATAAAGGATTGGCAAGCGGGGTATCGATAGGCTATACAACCAGTAAATATGTTGGACCGATAGATATTTTTGTTAGTCCGAATCCAAATAAATTAAAAGAATGCTATACCGAATTAATGAACCAGGTAAGTCATTTTGCCGACCCAGATTATTATACTGATGAACAGTTTAAAGATGCTCTGGCGATTTTATTGCGCAATAATATGTATTCGAAAGAAAAGCCTTCTACGCTTCCCGGTCAGATCAGTTACCAGTGGTGCAGTACATCACTCAACTATTATACCGACCAGGCTGCCAACTACCAGAAAGTAACCAGGGAGGATATTTCGAGGTATATCAAAAAATATATTGCCGGTAAGCCGTTTGTAGGCGGACTCATTATCGATCCGGCGCTGAATAAGCAAGTGAACGCCAGCACATTTTTTACCGCCAGATAAATATGACCAGAATGAAAAAGAAAATATTGATGCTGTTTACAGCGATGGCAATTATTGCCTTTCAAAAGGGAGTAGCGCAAACAAATAGTAGTTATGAAACTACTGTGGATGGTGTAAAAGTGATCGTTCAACCCAGCGGTAATGACATTGTTGAGATACAAACTGTTATTAAAGGAGGAGTACAGAATTACCCGGCTGAAAAAGCAGGTATTGAATCTTTGGCCCTGAATGCACTGACAGAGTGTGGAACATTAAAACATGATAAAAATAGTTTTAAAGATGCGCTGGATAAAGTTAATGCGACAGTTTATGGCTTGTGTGGGAAAGACTACTCCGTTATCCGGATGAATTGTATCAAAATGGATTTTGACGCTGTTTGGCCATTGTATGCCGAAGCAATAACTATCCCGAAATTTGATGAAAAAGAGTTCCTTCGGATAAGGCAGGACGCCGTTAATAGCCTGAAGGAACAAGATAGCCAGCCTGATGCCGCAATCGATAAATATGCCGATCGCGTTGCATTTGCGGGCCGCGACTATGCCAAAGACCCCTATGGTACCGTAGGTGTTATTGAAAAGCTTACGCCTGCAGAAACCAAAGCTTATTATCAATCGATATTAACCCGTTCAAGGTTAACGATCGTAATTGTTGCCAATCTGGACAGAACGGTGATCGAACAAAAAGTAAGTCAGCTGCTTGCTTCCATCAAACAAGGCGCCCCATTTGAATTGAAGCGCGACTTTTTCAGGGCATATAAGAATACATTTTCGGCTGAATCGCGCGATCTGGCCACTAATTATGTTGAAGGTGTAACCAGTGGACCTACCCCGGGTATGCCAGATTACGATGCCTTTAATATTGCCATGCGTATTTTCGGTAACCGGCATTTCCTGTATATCCGTACCAAAAACGGGTTGTCTTATGCACCGCAGTCATGGTTTGCCAGTGGCAGTACTTCGGCTGCAAAATTCGCAGTTTCAACTACCCAGCCGGATAAATATATCGATGTGTTCTATAAATTGGTTGATACCGTTAAAACTGCCGGTTTTACTGAAGAAGAAGTTAAGAATATGAAAGTGACTTACCTTACTGGTTTTTATTACCGCCAGGAGACCAACCAGGCTCAGGCAGCATCATTGGTAGCCAACGAGGTGTTGTTTGGCGACTGGCATCGGGCACTTACTTTGGTCGATTCGGTAAAGAAATTGACGCTTACCGAAATTAATGATGCTTTCCGTAAATACATTGGCAGCACTGTTTGGGTGTACCAGGGCGATCCTAAAAAGGTTAACGCACAAAACTATATCAATGGATTAAATACCGGTCCGGCCGGTTCAGGGCAATAGTTTATTTAGCTTGATGAAAGAGGAGGGAGCCTCAGGAAGCCATTGCAACTTCTTCCTCTTTCACAACGCTGGTTGGTAAAGTGAAAAAGAATTCGGTCCCGCTACCCTGTACACTTTCGACCCAGATCTTGCCGTTACATTTTTCGATCAGGTCCTTGCAGAATAACAGCCCCATACCTGTGCCCGACTCATTATTAGTGCCAGTACCGCTATCAACTTTGCTTTTAAACAGCTTATTCATCTGTTTTTCCGACATCCCTAAACCTGTGTCTTTTACGGACAGCAGGATATAACTTTCGTCCTGTAAGGTGGCGGTCACATCAATAATATCGCCTTTAGTTGAAAATTTAATCGCGTTGGTGATCAGGTTTCTGATAACAATACGAATAGAGTTGGGGTCGGCAGTTACAGCTAAGGTTTCTGGTACATTGTCGAGTAGTCTGATGCCTTTTTCTGCAGCCTGTTCCTGATAACTCTGTACTTCAAGGGTAGCAATTTCTTTGATTGTAAAGCTTCTTGTCGAACTGGTAAAGTTCTCCATTTGGCTATTGATCCAGAAAAGTAAAGTATCCAGGAAGTCGGATGTATATTCCAGTTTTTTCAATGCCTGGGGTATCATACTCAAAAACTGTTCGTGCGTTATGCTTTCGTCTTCCAGTAAACCAAATAACCCACGCAGGGTGCTCAAAGGGGCTCGCAAATCATGAGCCAATACGGATATTAAGCGGTCTTTAAGATTATTGGATTCATTCAGTTTATCGGCCTGAGCGTTCAGGTTGGCTTTCTGATGCAATACCTCGTGGTTTTTTTCTTCCAATATGATATTGATCTTCTGCTGCTTCCGTTTTGCCTTGTAATACACGATCAATACCGCGATCATACCTAAGATCACGATAAAGAAAATGATACTCAACAAGCCCTGGCGTTGTATTTTTTCCTGGTATTGCTCATCTTGACGCTGGTGTTCTTCTGCCAGGCGGCGTTGTTTTTCTTCATAGCTTGATTCAAGATTAAACGACGTTAGCTTTTGCACATTTTCGTCACTCTTCAGGCTATCCTTTAGATCGTCATATCGTTTGCGCATCTCATATGCATCAGCATAACGCTGTAGCCCTGCAAGAGCCGAACTCAATTGAAATGCTGCCGTACTTCTGATACCTAAACTGCCCACTTTGTCGGCTGTCTGCCTGGCAAGCAACGCATATTTGTAGGCGTTTTTATAATCATGCTGCAAATTATAAACCGTGGCATAGTCATTCAGTGTATTTGCCTTATTGAAATCAAGTTTATAATCTGAAGCCAGCTTTAATGATTGTGCAAGATAGTACAACGATGAATCGAATTGTTTTTTATAGGCATAGCAAAGGCCAAAATCAGCATATAACGAAGTTAAACCATCTTTATCATCTTGGCCCTTGGTTAGTTTCAGTGATTTATTTAGATAAACGATGGCTTCATCATATTTCTTTTCAGCCAGTTTTATCTCACCAATATTTTCATAGGCTGTACTTATACCCTGGATATTTTTTGAGTTCTCCCATATTTTTATCGCTTTTTGGTAGTAATCCATTGATTTTGGATAGATCTCCATTTCCTGCATCACTACGCCGATATCGTTGTAATTATTTGCTGATGCCAGGTTATCATGAAGTTTGATATCCATCGAAAGAGATTTGAAATAATTATCAAGAGCCGAAGTCGACTTGCCCACATTATCTGCCACCATGCCGATGTTATGGTAGCTATCGGCAATTCCCGCTTCATTTTTTATCCTTTTATTTATTTCCAGCGACTGATTAAAATAAGAAGTTGCAATATTAAATTTCGACATGCGGTTGTACATTCTGCCCGTTTGTATATAGCAATCGGCTAAACCAGCGTCGTTTTTTGTTTTTAGGTATAATAAGGTTGCGCCATTAAAGTATTTACCGGCATTTACGTATTGCCCCTTTAAACTATACACTTTGCCCAATTGTACCATCCCATCCGCAATACCCTTATTGTATTTAATTACGATAGATTTTGCGATAGCTATTTTACCATAATAAAGCGCACTATCGGGGTTGATGTCGATAAATTCGGCAGAAAGTTTATTTACGCGGTTAATGGTGATCGTATCGATCGGGGTGTCTTTGTTGAGCAATGCCGAGCCCAATAATGTTTTAAGGCTATCTACCCGATAACTGGCCAGACCATAGGCATAAGCCCCTCCACCATGAAAATAGCCTACAGCAAGCCCCTTAAGGCCGATTAACAGCAGAAGTGAAAAAGTAAAAATGCGCTTCAATGTTCCTGATCCTTTTAAGCAAACGTTTATGTTATTTTCTTTTACAACTGTCATCCCTCAATGGTTACATAAAACGTTCATAGTGAAATAATTGTTTAAACCTTGAACGTTATACGTAAGGGATAGGGATTTAGGTTATATCCGGTTGATTTTTAAACAAAAAAGCCCGTTTGTTTCTGCAAACGGGCTGATTATTAATGAATTATTAGTTTTACAATACGTTTTTCCAACTCACCAGGTCGCCGATGATCTTGTCCAGGTCATCAGCATTTACCCTTTCCTGTAGCATACTATCGCGGTAGCGGATGGTAACTGTATTATCTTCAAGCGTTTGGTGGTCGACTGTGATACAGAAAGGTGTGCCTAAGGCATCCTGACGGCGGTAACGTTTACCAATGGCGTCTTTTTCCTCGTAGTATACATTATAATCCAGCTTCAGGCGATCCATGATCTCGCGCGCACGCTCTGGCAAACCGTCTTTTTTGGTAAGCGGGAAGATGGCAGCTTTTATTGGTGCCAATACAGGATGCAACCTTAATACCACCCGACTGTCAGCGCGTTCTGGCGTCGACAGGTCCTGTTCTTCATAAGCATTGATCAGCGTGAGCAGGAACATGCGATCAAGACCAATAGAGGTTTCGATCACATAGGGTACATAGTTCTGGTTGATCTCGGGATCGAAATACTGTAGTTTCTTGCCTGAGAATTTCTGATGCTGACTCAGATCAAAATCAGTGCGACTGTGGATACCCTCTACTTCTTTAAAGCCAAAGGGGAATTCAAATTCGATATCAAAAGCAGCATCAGCATAATGCGCCAGTTTGGTATGTTCGTGGAAACGGTATTTTTCCGGGTTGGTACCCAGGGCCAAATGCCATTTTAAACGTGCCTGTTTCCAATGCTCGAACCATTCTTTTTGCGAACCCGGGCGAACAAAGAATTGCATTTCCATTTGCTCGAACTCGCGCATACGGATGATAAACTGCCTGGCAATAACCTCATTTCTAAAGGCTTTACCAATTTGTGCGATACCGAAGGGTATCTTCATCCGGCCCGATTTCTGCACATTCAGGTAATTGACAAATATGCCCTGCGCTGTCTCCGGACGGAGGTACACCACATCTGAATCTTCGGCCAATGCACCCATTTGGGTACTGAACATCAGGTTGAACTGGCGTACGTCGGTCCAGTTGGCGGTGCCGCTAACCGGGCATTTGATGTTATGTTCTACGATCAGTTCCTTCAGGCGTGGCAGATCCTCCGCTTTCAGGGCATTGTCCATCTGCAATTGCAGTTCTTCAGCGGCATCGGTTTTGCCTTCTTCGTCGTAGGCTGCAATTTTATCTTCCAGCAGCTGGTCGGCGCGGTAACGTTTTTTGGAGTCTTTGTTATCAATCATCGGGTCGGCGAAGCCGGCAACGTGGCCGCTGGCTTCCCATACCTTAGGGTGCATGAAGATGGCGGCATCAATACCAACAATATTCTCGTTCAACTGCACCATGGCTTTCCACCAATAGGCTTTGATATTGTTTTTCAGCTCGGCACCATTCTGGCCGTAGTCGTACACGGCGCTCAGGCCGTCGTATATTTCGCTTGAAGGAAATACAAAACCGTATTCCTTGGCATGCGCTATCACATTTTTAAAAAGTTCGTCGGTGGAATTGCTCATAACAGCGCAAAGATAGTTTTTAGACTGAAAGTCCGAAAGCCCGTAAGTCCGGAAGTCCGGATCCCGATAGCTATCGGGACCGAAAGATGGGTTTGGGGGTAGGAAATGGGCTGAAAAGTGCTGCTGCTGTTCACGTTCATAACGGTTGTCTCGTCCTGAAATAGGTTTACACATCAAGTAAATCGAAAATGGACAAAAAGGTAGCGTTACTGATCAAACAGGATCACACAAATGAAGGTTTGGGTTATCGTATCTTAGCAGAGAAATATGGAATGAGCC
>CAIPDP010000020.1 GCA_903863845.1 uncultured Mucilaginibacter sp.
AAATTAAATAGTTTGAGCGAAAGCAACTTTGTTGCCGCCTTGGCCAATTGACATCGAATAATATGCTAACAAATAGCAAGGTTGATTAGATTAGGCTAAAGCCGTTTACTATTTAATAATTAACCGTTGGCTGAAGCCAACGGCAATGAAACTAGAGAGAATTTAACTTTATTCAAAATATTTTTCGAAGATTGCCTATGATTTTTTGGAAGTAAAATTGGATGGTTTGTGCGAATGCAACTTTGTTGCTCGCATTAATCAATTAACATCGAATCATATGCTAACAAATAGCAAGGTTGATTAGATTAGGCTAAAGCCGTTTACTATTTAATAATTAACCGTTGGCTGAAGCCAACGGCAATGAAACTATAGGGAATTTAACTTTATTCAAAATCTTTTTCGAAGGTTGCTTATGATTTTTTCGAAGTAAAATTGGATGGTTTGTGCGAATGCAACTTTGTTGCTCGCATTAATCAATTAACATCGAATCATATGCTAACAAATAGCAAGGTTGATTAGTTTAGGCTAAGGCCATTTGCTATTTAATAATTGATCCGTTGGCTGAAGCCAACGGCAATTTAATTATAGGCAACTTAGTTTGATTCAAAGTTTTCGCATTAAATTGCTTTAGTATTTTATAATCAAAACAGATCAGTAAGCGCTAATCTTATCATTGCCGTTGGCTTTAGCCAACGGTTAATGAATCACCCAAGTCGGGCTTTAGCCCCAAATTGCCAATATGCCAGATATGCATTTAGTCTAAGTTTGCCGTAGGTTTTCGTCAACGGTCGTCAAACTATTCCTGCCCGGTTTTAACCCTCAATTATCGCCACGCCTTGTACAAATTGATCAAGCCATTGGTTGATGAATCGTGGCTGTTAACCTCATCATTGGTTCTTAATTCAGGTAATATTTTACCTGCTAATTGTTTGCCCAATTCAACGCCCCATTGGTCGAAACTGTAAATATTCCAGATGATGCCCTGAACAAATATTTTATGTTCGTAAAAGGCGATCAGAGAGCCAAGCGTACGTGGTGTGATCTTCTTCACCAAAATAGAGTTTGTAGGCCTGTTGCCATCGAATTCTTTGAATGGAGCAAGCTTCTCGATTTCTGCATCAGATTTACCCGATGCTTTCAATTCAGCAACAACTTCTTCATTTGTTTTGCCATTCATTAGCGCTTCGGTTTGGGCGAAGAAATTTGATAATAACATCTGGTGATGCTCACCTAGCGGGTTATGTGATTGGGCCGGAGCGATAAAATCGCAAGGAATCAGTTTAGTACCCTGGTGGATCAACTGGTAAAATGCATGTTGTCCGTTAGTGCCGGGTTCACCCCATATTATCGGACCTGTTGAATGATCTACCGTGTTTCCGTTTCGGTCGACATGTTTGCCGTTACTTTCCATATCGCCTTGTTGAAAATAGGCAGCAAAACGGTGCATGTATTGATCATAAGGCAAAATAGCTTCGGTTTCCGACTCGAAAAAGTTATTGTACCAAATTCCCAGCAAGCCTAATATAACCGGGATATTCTCTTCTAGTTCAGTATTCAGGAAGTGCTCGTCAACCTGATGGGCTCCGGTAAGCAATTCAATAAAGTTGTCATATCCAATACTCAAAACGATCGACAATCCTATTGCGCTCCAAAGCGAATAACGACCACCAACCCAATCCCAAAACTCAAACATATTTTTGGTGTCAATACCGAATTTGGCTACACCCTCGCTATTGGTTGATAAAGCAGCGAAATGTTTGGCTACATCGGCATCGTTACCGCCACCCGCAATAAACCAATCGCGCGCGCTGTGTGCATTTGCCATGGTTTCCTGGGTAGTGAACGTTTTTGAAGCGATCAGGAACAGCGTAGTTTCGGGGTTTAGCGTTTTCAGTGTTTCGGCAATATGTGTTCCATCAACATTAGAAACAAAATGCATGTTCAGGTGATTTTTATAGGCCTTCAGGGCTTCAGTCACCATTACCGGGCCCAGATCGGATCCGCCGATACCGATATTCACGACATCTGTTATTGCTTTTCCCGTAAATCCCTTCCAATCACCCGAAATGATTTGCTCACTAAATAATTTCATGTGGGCTAACACCCTGTTGACATCTTCCATCACGTTTTTGCCATCAACGTAAATAGGTTTATTGCTGCGGTTGCGCAATGCAATATGCAAAACCGGCCTGCCTTCCGTTACGTTGATCTTTTCGCCCGAAAACATCGCTTCAGCTGCCTCTTTTACCCTACATTCTTTGGCCAGTTGTATCAATAAGGCAACGGTTTGATCATCGATACGGTTTTTTGAATAATCGACCAGGATATCATTGAAAGTTATCGAAAACTTGTTAAAGCGATCAGGGTCAGCTTGAAATAGGTCCTTTAGGCTTTTGGAGGCGATATCGATGAAGTGATCGGCCAGGTACTCGTATGCCTGAGTTTCGGTGAAGTTGACGTTTGGCAGCATAATTGATGTTTTTCTGCAAAAATATAATTAATATTTAAGCTGGGTGAAAATTAACATAAGTATAACAATGGCAACGGTTTTTCATCGCTTTTGTGTCGTTCCTACACATTAATATTGTGTCAATTCAACACACTAAGCTTAGTGTTAATATTACACAGCGTTAATTGCAAAAATTTTAAATTTGTTTGACAAATCCTTTGAAAATTAAATATTTTTATCAATACCTTTGTTGAGGTGATAATAAAATATAACAATTGTCATCAATATGTCAATACACGAAATAGAGGGTAAGGTATATGTTTGAGAAACTTTTTATGCTTGTTAAAAATAACGCCGGCATGGCCGTTATCAATAACCCGGAGGTACCGGAAAAATATCGCGAAGCGATCATCAATGAAGCCTCGAGTTCAATTATTGAAGTATTAAAGGGACAGATGGAATCGGGCAGGTTAAAAGATATCGTAAGGTATTTTCAATATCCTGAAATTTACCAAAACCCGCTGGTTAACAGTGTAGTAAATAAATTTGCCGGGAAACTGAACAAACACTACGGAATGGAAAATGCGGTAGCCTTGCGTGTTGCAAACGACCTGATGCCACCTGTAATGAATGAATTGATCAGGCAATCGAAAGTTGAACAAAACAAGGACTTTGGCTTAGGTGCGTTTTTGTCGATGATCAACGGAAACCGGGCTGATTTGAGTGGTTTGGTAAATGATCTAATCAGGGGTTGAGAATTTAGGTTTAAAGCACTATCTGCGAAAAATAATATAGAAAGGATCGAAGCAAAAGCTTCGGCCCTTTTTTGTTTTTCTGATTCGCTCCTGATTTGCTTTTAAGTGATAGGAGTATAGAAAGATAATATTTAAAGCAGCTTTAATTAATAACTATCGTCAGCGATCCTGATTGTTTACGGACAATGCATTTTACTATATTTGCCGAATGACTAAAGAACAGATCCAGGATTTAAGGGATAGAGCAGTTTCCCTGAGGAGGCATCTTTGACATCGATGCCAAACTTGTAGCACTTAAAGCCGAACAAGAAATAACCCTTGGTCCCAGTTTCTGGGATCAGCCTAAGGAAGCCGAAAAGGTACTCGCTTCCATCAAAACTAAAAAAATCTGGACAGATGCTTACCAGCAAGTCGTTGCTAAAGTTGACGACGCGGGGGTGATGTTTGATTTTTTTCAGGCCGGTGATGCGACGGAAGCCGAGATGAAGGAGCAGTTTGATATTGCTTTAAAGGCAGTTGAAGAACTGGAATTTAAAAATATGCTGTCTTCAGAAGAGGACCAGTTGAATGCTGTACTGCAGGTTACCGCCGGAGCAGGTGGTACCGAAAGTTGCGATTGGGCCGGAATGCTGATGCGCATGTACATTATGTGGGGCGAGAAGAACGGCTATAAAGTTACAGAACAGGACTTTCAGGAGGGTGATGTGGCTGGTGTAAAGACAGTAACACTGCAATTTGAAGGCGATTTCGCTTATGGATACCTGAAAGGCGAAAATGGTGTGCATCGTTTGGTGCGTATTTCGCCATTTGACTCAAATGCTAAGCGACATACGTCATTTGCGTCGGTTTATGTTTATCCATTGGTTGATGATACGATCGAGATCGATATCAACCCCGCCGATATTGAGTTTGAGACATTTCGTTCAGGGGGTGCAGGTGGTCAGAATGTAAATAAAGTAGAAACCGCCGTTCGCTTGTACCATAAACCATCAGGTATTATTATTAAGAACCAGGAGTCGCGTTCGCAATTGCAGAATAAGGATAATGCTATCCGTTTGCTGAAATCGCAGCTATATGAAATTGAAATGCGCAAGCGACAGGAAACCAGTAATGCCATAGAGGGTAATAAGAAGAAAATAGAATGGGGCTCACAAATCAGGAATTATGTGCTTCATCCTTATAAGTTAGTTAAGGATCTGCGTACTGACCATGAAACGTCGAATGCACAAGCGGTACTGGATGGCGAACTTGATGAATTTTTGAAGGCCTATTTGATGGAGTTTGGTGGTTCGAAGTAATCATTTATCTTTATGGCTACAAGCTTCGCTTATTCAATTTGAACCTATATGAAATTTTTTAAATCGTTGTTAGCCCTGGCTATGATTAGCTCGTCCGTATCTTTTGCACAACAGCAAATTCCGCTTTATACCAATGGCGTGCCCAATTCGAAAAAGACGCCTGCTACTTATATCGAGAAGGTTGATCAAACCGACTGGATAACTGGCGTAAGTATGCCTACAATTACTCCCTATTTCCCTGAAAAAGGCAAAGCAAATGGAACGGCTATCCTGATCTTCCCCGGTGGTGGTTATGCCGGTTTAGCTTCGGGCCATGAGGGCAGGGGTATAGCCCAGGAGTTTAATAAGATAGGGGTGACGGCATTTGTGGTAAAATACCGACTGCCCAGTGATACGATCATGCTCAACAAGACGATCGGTCCGCTGCAGGATGCACAACGAGCTATTCAATTGGTGCGCGAACGGTCAGCTGAATGGGGAATAAATCCACACAAGATCGGTATCATTGGTTTTTCCGCCGGTGGCCACCTGGCTTCCACGCTGGATACCCATTACGCTAAAGCGTTGATCGAAAATCCGAACAATGTCAGTCTGCGACCTGATTTTGCCATTTTAGTTTACCCGGTAATTAGTTTCGGACCAGAAGCACATGTCGGATCCCGTGAAAACCTGATCGGTACAAAACCTTCGGCTGACCTGATCGAATTGTATTCTAACGAAAAGCAAATAACCACCGATACGCCGCCAACTTTTCTGGTACATGCCACCGATGATGATGTGGTGCCTGTAGAAAACTCGATCCTGTTTTATGAAGGACTGCTAAAGAACAAAGTCAAGGCCGAGCTGCATATCTTCGAAGCTGGTGGTCATGGTTTCGGCCTCAACAACCCCAAAAGCAGCGAGCATTGGTTTAACTGGGCAGCCAGCTGGTTAGCGGGTAATGGCTTTTGATCACTGATCACTGATTACACAGATTAATTTCACGGATTACCAGGCTTTTTCAGCCAAATATTCTCTGGCTTTCGGTCCCGATAGCTATCGGGACGCGGACTTTCGGACTAATTAAGTATCTCCAGCAATTCGTTCAGTTCGGCCACTTTTTCGGTCGACCCTAAGTTCTCATAGGCGCTGATCAGGTTGCGGAGGATACGGCGGATGATGTCGGCATTGGCGCAGGGTTCATAGAATTGTTTTTCTGCGCGGAGTTTGAGTGTTTTGAGAAACATGTCAACATCGCGCCGGCCAAATATGAGCCCTCGGTTAAAGGCATTGATATAAAATAAAATGCCGCCCTCAAATTCTGTTTCCATCCGTTCATCCACATAAGCCAGGATAAAGTGCTGCGGCAGGTTTACGCCGTAAACGGGTATGTCCAGTTTTTGTGCAATGATAGAATAGATAATTGCCAGGGATATCTGGTTTCCTTTTTTGCTTTCGAGCACCTGACTCAGGTAACTGTTTTGCGGATCCTGATGGTTAGTAGTATTACCACTAAAACCATGAATATTGTATAAAACATGATTGATCAATTTGATCTGTTCAGCCGGACTTGCGTCATAAATTAGTTGCAACCAGATATCACGTTTAATGGCCTCTATCTGGTTGATGATCTTTTGTTCGTCAAGATCGGGGTATTGATATTTGTTGATCGTAAGTACACCCTGCAACAGATCGAATGCGCCGCTTTGGTGCCATAGTTTCAGTTCGTCTTTAACAGTGCCAAATTGTATCTCATGTACCAGGTCGGCGATCCGTTCCTGTTGAATCGGATCAAAGGCCTGCTCCCAGGCAGATTCAAGGTACTCGATCACTGCTGGCCCGTAAGAGGCCAGTTTACTATGAATATGGTCGAAAATTTCCTTGTCGGGGTCATCCAATAACCGAATCAAGGAGTTGATCTCATTCGGGTCTATCATCACTATGCTAAAATACTAAACGTTTCTCTATTTTTGCCGCCATGCTCAATTTAGGCTTCGCAAAGGATTTTGTACTGCATCGTTTACGAGCAAAAACAAGGCATGGCACCCATTCGCCTTTTGTTTACAGGTTGCTGGATGAATTAATTTACGAATTTAAAAGCAATAAAGTATACGATCAGGCAGAGAACTTGCGGAAAGAACTGCTTTCTGACAAGCGCCTGATCAATGTAACTGATTTGGGCGCGGGCTCGTTGCTGAACAATAATCGGCAGAAGCTGGTAGGTGATATCGCAAAAAATGCGCTGAAGCGCCCTAAACTTGCCCAGCTACTGTATCGGCTGGTCAATGATCTGAAACCTGCAAATATGATTGAGTTGGGTACGTGCTTAGGTACTACTTCTGTATATCTCAAAAATGCAGCACCTGATGCGCAATTTTATACCCTTGAAGGCTGTCCGGAAACAGCCAAAATCGCGACTGAAGGTTTTCAAAAAGCAGGATTAAACGGTATTCAACAGGTGATCGGTAATTTTGATGATACGCTACCTGGTATTATCGAAAAAATAGATAAACTCGATTTTGTTTTTGTAGATGGCAATCACCAGAAAGAAGCCACCTTGCGTTATTTTGAATGGTGCCTGCCTAAAGTGCATGAAGAAACACTGCTAATATTTGATGATATTTATTGGAGCGAAGGAATGAAAGAAGCATGGGAAACTATCAAGGCAAATCCACAAGTGACGGTAACCCTCGATCTGTTTTGGATAGGCCTGGTGTTTTTCAGAAAAGGACAGGTAAAAGAAGATTTTAAAATAAAATTCTGAACACAATTTAGGGACATCATAGCATAGCCATGACGCAACTGGCATAATCAACTTAATCGCTCAAATCCCAAAATAGAGTCTTTCAAATTTTCAAATTCCCCAATTTTCAAATTAAAACGCCTGCCCCAATCCAATATAAAACCCGCTCTGCCTTGATTCCCCGGCAACTTTTTCGCCGATGCCATAATCGGCCCTGATGCTCAAACCTTTCTCGGTATCAAAGAAGTAGCGCAGTCCGCCTCCATAATCGGGCTTTAGCGAACTGATTGAAAACATATTATGAGCAACTTCGCCTGTCCCTAAAAACCCAACGATTCCAATTCGGTCATTGATGCGGTAGCGTAACTCGGTTTGACCTCCTATGAAATTGCGGTCGCGGAAGCGTCCGTTGTAATAGCCGCGCATCATTTCGTCATTGCCCAGGGCGGGTAGTAAATAAAATGGCGATAAACCACCAGTCAGGCTTTGTTCCTGTATATCAATACCCAAAACCAATTTTTTGTCGAGCGAAAAAAACTGGGAATACTCGATATTAAAAAAGCCGCCGATATAACTATTATCATCAATTATACCATGCATTATATTATAGTATGCAGAAACAATAATGCCTTTGGTTGAATACGTATTATTATCCCGACTATCATAATTAAGGCTCGGACCAATGAATATACCTACCCCGCCACTACGGTTCTGAACCTGTGGATCAGTATTGAATATTCCGTTTAGGGTATTGTTAGTGTAAGTATAATTGTAAACGCCGGTTACTGCGCCTGCATAAAAATTGGGAGCAATTAGTTTTTGGGCACCCAGGTTTAGTTTAAATCTCTTCTCGTCTATCGGGTCGGCATCAGCATTGCGGGTATTGTTCCCGATGCCATAAAAATTGGATGGGTAATTGATATAGCTGATAGCTGCGGTCAGGTTATAATTATTCTTAGCGCTCCAATAATTGGTGCTTACGCTAAAGTGGCTTTGCCCTTTGGTAGTGATCGAGAGGTAAGGATAGATACTGGATACCCGCGTTTGATTACTACGTATTGTATCGGCATAAAAGGAATACAAACCTGCACCACCTATCTCAAGTCCGGTTTCTGGCGCAGAGGTAAGTATGGGTATGATAACGAAACTGCTTTTTCGCGTACTGTCTTTATCAAAATACATACGTTTGATAAACCTTCCCAGCGCGCTCACCTGGGCATTGGCTTCTAATAGGCAGGATACCAAAAGAACAGTAAAAAAGACCTTCTTCATCATTGTAGCGGCTGCAAAGATAGAGGTTTGTGATTAGTTAACTTGCGATTGGTGATTAGTTAACTTGTGTTTGGTTAACTTGTGTTTGGTTAACTTGTGTTTGGTTAATTTGTGAGAGGAGAACTTGTGCCCGACGAAAGGTATTAATAAACACTGAACAAGTAATCAGAAAAGAACGAACAAAAAAACTAATTTTGCCCCCAAAATCAACAGCAGTAACATGAGCACAAGAGGACCGATCTCGCAATTTATTGAAAAGAACTATTTGCATTTTAACGCCGCAGCTTTAATGGATGCTGCCAAGGGATATGAAAAGCACCTGGAAGAAGGCGGGAAAATGATGGTGACCCTGGCCGGAGCAATGAGCACGGCCGAGTTAGGTATTTCTTTAGCCGAAATGATCCGTCAGGATAAGATCGCTATCATTTCCTGCACGGGAGCTAACCTGGAAGAGGATATCATGAACCTGGTAGCGCATTCACATTATAAACGGGTGCCACATTACCGCGATCTGAGTCCGCAGGATGAGTGGGCTTTGCTGGAAAACCATTACAACAGGGTTACTGATACCTGCATTCCCGAAGAAGAAGCTTTTCGCAGGCTGCAAAAACACATCCATAAAATTTGGAAAGATGCTGATGATAAAGGGGAGCGTTATTTCCCTCATGAATACATGTACAAAATATTGCTTAGCGGCGAACTGGAAGAATATTACGAAATAGATCCGAAGAATTCCTGGATGCTGGCAGCTGCCGAAAAGAACCTGCCCATAGTTGTACCTGGTTGGGAAGACTCAACCATGGGCAACATTTTTGCTTCTTATGTGATCAAAGGGCAGATCAGGGCCTCAGCGATGAAAAGCGGTATTGAGTATATGGCCTGGTTAGCCGATTGGTATGTGAAAATTTCAGATGGCCAGGGTATCGGCTTTTTCCAGATCGGTGGGGGTATAGCAGGAGATTTCCCTATTTGTGTTGTGCCGATGCTATACCAGGATATGGAAATGGAAAATATTCCGTTTTGGAGCTATTTCTGCCAGATATCAGATTCTACTACTTCTTATGGCTCTTACTCTGGTGCTGTACCTAACGAGAAGATCACCTGGGGCAAGCTGGATATACATACACCGAAGTTTATAGTTGAATCGGATGCAACCATTGTAGTGCCTCTGATTTTTGCCTGGATTTTAAAACAATAGCTTTATTTTTTCAAAATATTTCTCCCGGTTTCTTGCAGATCAATTGCTAAAAACCGGGGGGAATTTAAGTTTGAAGGTCGAAAAGGCCGTTTTTAAGTCAATAGAAGCCTCTTTTTACTTTATTTAGAACAATTATAAATTATATATAAGCGTCATTTATTTGTCAGCGATACTGTAATAAATTTTA
>CAIPDP010000021.1 GCA_903863845.1 uncultured Mucilaginibacter sp.
GATATTCAGGAAACTTGACGGCAAAAATTTAATCTGGTATTTACCGGTCTTTGACCTTGTTTATTATGTTTATTTGAATATTTTTGGCTTGATAGGTACATTTATAAAAACTACTCAGTGGAAATAAACGCAAATTTTACAGAGAACGCTAAGAATGATTTTCACCTGGTGGTGAAGGCCCGCGAGGGGAACCAAAAGGCTTATGCCGACTTGATGCACCGTTACAAAGATTCCATCTACTTTATGGCCCTTAAAATGGTCAATAATAAGGAGGATGCGATGGACCTTACGGTAGAAACTTTTGCCAAGGCCTTTGAAAAACTCGACAAATACCAGCCCGATTATGCCTTCAGTACCTGGTTGTTCAGGGTTGCGACGAATAACTGTATCGACTTTATCCGGAAGAAAAAATTGAATACCATGTCTATCCACGGTATGGTGGATGATGACGGCGAGGAGAAAACCCTGCAGATCAAGGCCGATGTTTTGAACCCTGAAGAAACTTCTATCAAAAAGCAGCAAACACAGGAATTAAAAATTTTGATAGAAGGGTTGCCGCCACGTTACCGTAACCTCATTACCCTGCGGTATTTTGATGAGTTATCCTACGAGGAGATCGCAGTGCAGCTTGACCTGCCCCTGGGTACCGTGAAGGCCCAGCTTTTCAGGGCCAGGTACCTGCTGGGTAATATCATAAACCGATTTAACCGGGATGACATCTGATATCGTTTGCAAATACTTTCCTAATTTAACTTCTGCGCAGCTGGCGCAATTTGAGCAGTTGCCCGCGCTTTACCAACACTGGAACAGCCAGATCAACGTTATTTCGCGCAAAGACATCGAATCATTGCCTGAGCATCACGTATTGCATTCCCTGGGTATCGCTAAGATCATGGAATTTTTGCCCGGCGAACGTGTGCTTGATGTGGGTACAGGTGGCGGCTTTCCAGGCATCCCGCTGGCGATACTTTTCCCCGAAACACAGTTTTTTCTTGCTGATTCTATCGGTAAAAAGATCAAAGTGGTGAATGAGGTGGCTACGGCAATTGGTTTAACCAATGTTACCGGCGAACATATCCGGGCCGAACAGGCTCCGGGCACCTTTGATTTTGTGGTTTCGCGAGCAGTTACTCAGCTTAAAGAGTTTTATCCCTGGGTAAAGAACAAATTCAACCCCTTTTCTAAAAACACCTTGCCCAATGGTATCCTGTACCTTAAAGGAGGCGATCTGCAGCAGGAGATCGCCGAATCGCATCTGAAAGTGCGGCAATACTATTTAAAGGATCATTTCAGCGAGGAATTTTTCGAAACCAAGCAAGTGATCTATATCAAAGCACCTCACTAAAATTAATTTCCCTTTGCTGTCGTGTCCTTTTGCTTTCTTTTGAAAAGGTTTAAAGGGTTTGGCGGCGGCGGAGGCCGGTGCGCCTGGCGCGGATCGTCGCTGTTTTTCTGTGTATTTCCGGCTACACTAAAGTCGAAAGCTTTTTGCGATGTACTGCCGTTCCGGGCCGTTGCAGCCGTTCCGGCGAACAAAAAGGCGTATTCGCGTTCGGAAAGGGGTTCATCCGGGTAAACTTTATAGATTCCGGGCGCAATTTTTTCCGAACGGAAAATAATCTTGTTATCATCGTCGATACCCCCCGAAAAGCCAGAGTAAGTACCATAGGAGCCGGTAACAATTTCCCGACTTTTCTCTTTCACTTTAAATTTTACCAGCAAAAATTCATTCGGACTGGTAGCATCGCTGTACCAGTTGCCGGTGGTAGACTGGCTGGCAAAATCGGCACCCTGGGTATGCGGGAAGATGAAATAAAAGGCAGGTGTTTTGGTATTGATGCTGAAATTGGCCTGGGCGCCGCTCAACACGGCTTTGGCTTTGGTTTTGGCTACACCATAAGTGATAGCAGTTATAATGCCCGATCCCATTTTTGTTTGAGAAAATATGCTTCCATCCATTTGATTTAGCTGCATAGCTGTTTCATCGTAGTAATAGATCCCGGGTTCGAGCGTAGTCAGGTTGCTTAGGTCGAGTACATTGTTGACAGCCATATTGGGCACCGGACCCAGCGGCGAAGCACTTTGTGGCGCATTGCCTGAGGGTATTGGGGGGCCTTTGTACGATTTGTTGATCATTGCCGCAATTACATCATCAGAAACACCTTTCTGCTTCAAATCAATAATGGCATTGGTCGACGTATCGAAATTGGTATTCCCGTTTTGAATAGTCGCCAGGATAACCGTATTAGATAAGCCGGCCTTAACCAGTGAAACGATCTTGGCATTGGTTAAAGTTTCAGGCTTGGTTTGTGCATAGGCTGCCATACCAAGGAGCAATGCAAACAAAACGATATAGACTTTTTTCATAAACTGATACAGTATTAATGCTGATGTGGTAACGCGTTAATAGTCAAAAAATTGGCCGGATGAAGTGCTCAGGTATCGCTTTCTTAAAGTTACCGAATAAAACTGCAGAAAATCAATTTTTTCTGTTATCCCCAAGGTTTAATGCCGGCCTTTTAGATTCTGCCGGATCAACAAAGTCTTAGATGATCGGTACTACCTTAGTTTTTGAATCGGTAGCCGGTTTGTTGCTTTTGGTTTTCTTCCGGGCCGAGGTGGTTTTGTGTGATGTGCCCGATTTGGTTTTTACGGGATTAGGCATGGGCGGCGGAAGTGGCGGCGGAGCATCCTGCTGCGTATTTTTAGGCTCTTCTTTTACGCTGGCCTGTTCGGTGGCATCTTTCTTTTTAAAAGGATTGATCTTTTTGATCTTATCAACCATCTCTTTCAATTTTTCATGAATCGCAGGGTGCGGAGGCGGCTGCGGGTGCTTTCTGTGCGAACTATCCTGCGAATAACCTGTACTTGAAAA
>CAIPDP010000022.1 GCA_903863845.1 uncultured Mucilaginibacter sp.
TGCTTACGGCTCATTCCATATTTCTCTGCTAAGATACGATAACCCAAACCTTCATTTGTGTGATCCTGTTTGATCAGTAACGCTACCTTTTTGTCCATTTTCGATTTACTTGATGTGTAAACCTATTTCAGGACGAGACACACTGAAAACACCCGTTTCTTACCTGTTCTTACCCGAAAATGCACTGTTCTACAGCTATTTATCGTCTAAAAATGGCAGGGTTGTTTCCGGTCGTTTGAACGTTTTTTTTGCAAGTTGTTGATCAGCAGGCGATTAGGTGTTCAAAAAGACCGGCCCGACCGGAAATTGAAAATAGCTGAAAACCAATACGTTGGGCGCCCAAACACCCGAAAATCTCCAGTCGCACTGAACAAAGTCTGTTATCGCCTGAATATCAATTAGATGCTCAAAAGTCGATCGGTAATTTGAACAAGTAGTTAATAGTCTGATTATCAAGTATGTTTTTTTGGGAACCCGGTTTTTTAATGCGCCGATTTCCGGTGGTGTTCACGGAGTCTCGTGAACAATTGATAATCAGGTGGATATAGTCCGGAGGTCCGAAAGTCCGATAGTCTGGAAGATAAATTTGGGGCAGGTTGAAAAGCCGTCCTTAACTCAAAATCTGTGACTTCCTGACTTTCCGACTCCCGATCCCGATTGCTATCGGGATACAGACTTCCTACTAATTTTCCTACTTTAGTTCGTTGTATTAAAACCTTTTAAACCATTAAATTTTGTCCACAATACGAATTGGACATATCTCACTTTCGACCAAGCTTAATATCCCTCATGCAAACCATTAAAGCACTATTATTCGACCTTGACGGTACCCTGATAGACTCGGAATTTTTTCACTTTGAGTGCTGGAATGAGGTCCTTGAGGAATTTGGGGTTAAATTAACCTATGCCGACTGGCTAAAGAATTATGCTGGGGTACCATTGCCGGTAAACGCAAAGAATCTGATCGGGAAATATAATATTGTTACACCCATTGATAGCATTATTTTGCGAAGAGAAAATTTGACCCTCGAACGTCTGCGAACTAAAGATGTGAATTTAATGCCCTTTGTCAAAGAGTTTCTAGAGTTCGTTAAAGCAAAAAACTTAAAAATGGCCCTGGTTACTTCGAGTCCACGGAAAGATGTTGAAGCTATATTTGAAAGAAACGAATTAGGGAGATATTTTGATCTGATCATAACCAGAACAGATGTTACAAAAAGCAAACCAGATCCCGAAAGTTATAATTTATGTAGAGAGCAATTAGGTTGTTTGGCTAATGAATGCCTCGTATTTGAAGATACAATAAATGGGGCGAAAGCTGCAAAGGCTGCGGGTCTTACCTGTTATGCCATACAAAGCAATCAGGATGAACATGATAAACTAAAAATAGCCGATCAATTATTTCTGGACCTCAATGCCGCTAAGGAATATTTAGTAAATCAGGGTATTATAAAGTGAGGGTTGCCTGACTAAACGAAAACATTTCTTTCGGACTCCCGATAGCTATCGGGATACAGACTTCCTACTAATTTTCCTACTTTAGCCCATTATTTCAGAACCTGTTAAAACATTATATTTTGCCCATGATAAAAGTTGGACAAAGCACACTTACGCTCGACGAATTTGCTGAACTGGTCATCAAACACGAAGAACTTGTACTGGAAAAAAACGCACAGGAACAGGTAAAAAGTAGCTTTGATTTCCTGAAGCAATTTTCCTCCAATAAGCTCATTTACGGTATCAATACCGGGTTCGGGCCCATGGCGCAATACAAGGTGAGTGAAGAAAATATCCTTCAATTGCAATATAATTTGATCCGTAGCCACTCCTCCGGCAGTGGTAAATTGTTGCCGGCACAGCTATCCCGGGCATTAATGGTTAGCCGCCTGAACAGTTTTATGAAGGCCTATTCGGGGGTACATACCGAACTGACAGAATTGCTGCGCGACATGATCAATCATGATATTTGCCCCTGTATCTATGAGCATGGTGGCGTTGGCGCCAGTGGCGACCTGGTGCAGCTGGCACATTTAGGTTTGGTACTGATAGGCGAGGGCGAAGTGCAGTTTGAGGGTGGTATCTACCCAACTGCTGAAATCTTTAGTCGCTTTGATCTGAAGCCGCTTTCGATACATATTCGGGAAGGATTGGCCGTAATTAATGGCACCTCCGCAATGACCGGCATAGGATTGCTGAATATCATCAAGGCAAAAAAACTATTGAACTGGTCGGTTCTCTTCTCGGCCATGATCAATGAAGTGGTGCAGGCATTTGACGATCATTATTCCTATGAATTAAATATTGTTAAACATCATCAGGGACAAAATGCCGTCGCTGGCATGATGCGCGATATTTTGAAAGACAGTAAGCTGATCCGCGATCGCTCTGAACATTTATATAATCCGGATAATCTTGACCAAGAAGTATTTGAAGATAAAGTGCAGGAGTATTACTCCTTACGCTGCGTGACCCAGGTTTTAGGCCCCATCTATGATACGATCAACCATGCCGGCGATGTGCTGGTCAATGAACTTAATTCTGTCAACGACAATCCGGTGATCGATCACCTGAATCATAATATTTTTCATGGAGGCAATTTCCACGGCGACTATGTTTCGCTGGAGATGGACAAACTGAAGATAGCGATCACCAAACTCTCGATGTTAAGCGAAAGACAGCTCAACTATTTACTTAATAACAAGCTAAACCAGAAATTGCCTCCCTTTGTTAACCTGGGTGTTTTAGGCTTTAACTTTGGCATGCAGGGCATGCAGTTTACCGCAACTTCCACCGTGGCAGAAAACCAAACACTTTCTTTCCCGATGTATGTGCATAGTATACCAAACAATAACGATAACCAGGATATTGTAAGCATGGGATGCAATGCAGCCTTAATGACCAAACGGGTGATCGATAATTCGTTCGAGGTATTGGCCATTCACCTAGTGACTATATTGCAGGCTATTGATTACCTTGAATGTGAGGACAAGCTGTCGTCTATTTCAAAATCATTATACGATAAAGTAAGACCTGTTTTTCCAAAATTTGTCGAAGATAAAGCCCGCTATAAAGAAATTGCATTGGTAAAGGATTTCCTGGAGCAGGCAGATACTTTTAATTTTGCAACTAAATGAAATATGCACTGGTAACCGGCGGATCGAGGGGTATTGGCAGAGCCATCGCCCTGGAGATGGCATCATCAGGGTACCTGGTACTGATCAACTATAAAAGCAATCATACTGAAGCGCAGCATACGCTTGACGTGATCAGGCAGGCCGGTGGCGATGGTGAACTGCTGCCTTTTGATGTTGCTGATAAAGTTCAGATACAGCAAATTTTAGGAGGATGGATTGATGCCCATCCCGAAAAGGAGATTGAGGTATTGGTGAACAATGCCGGCATCCGCAACGATAGTCTTTTAGCCTGGATGGAAGAATCGCAATGGACAGATGTGATCAATACCAATCTGGATAGTTTCTTTTATGTAACGCGACTGGTGCTGCATGGTATGATCACCCGAAAATATGGGCGCATTATCAATGTGGTATCCCTTTCCGGTTTAAAAGGACTGGCTGGCCAAACTAATTATTCGGCGGCTAAAGCGGGCGTTATTGGCGCGACCAAGGCCCTGGCCCTGGAAGTGGCCCGGCAGGGAATTACAGTAAATGCCCTGGCACCCGGTTTTATCAAAACCGATATGACTGAAGGACTCGATGAAAAAGAATTAAAAGCCCTTATACCGGCAAGGCGTTTTGGTTTGCCGCAAGAGGTAGCGCATGCCGCAGGCTTTTTTGCTTCAAAGGGATCGGCCTATATTACCGGCCAGGTATTATCTATTAACGGAGGTTTATATACCTGATATGGAACTGCCGATAGCGCATATCGTCGACCTTATCCCACAAAAAGCTCCTTTCGTAATGGTGGGCAAATTGCTGCAAAGCGATGAAGAGTCGACCAAAAGTAGTTTCAGGATCCAGTCTGATAATATTTTTGTGAGATCGGGGTTTTTCCAGGAAGCAGGGCTGATGGAAAATATCGCACAAACGGCGGCTTTGCGTACAGGCTATTCGGCACAACTTCAAGGTGAGCCTGTTACGGTGGGTTATATCGGCGCCGTTAATAATTTCGAAATATTCGAGCTGCCAAAAGTTGGCGATGAGATCATTACCAGCGTTAAAGTATTAACCCAGGTTTTGGGTATCACGGTTCTATCAGGCGAAATTTGGCTGAAGGACAACTTTTTGGCGAAATGTGAAATGAAGGTAATCGTAAAAAACGAATGAGGATGAAAGGCCGGGATGTTTTTGTAATTGCGGATAATGTGTTTACGCCACTGGGTAAAACTACAGCAGAAAATTTCGCGCAGTTAAAGCAAAATATTACTGGATTAAAGCAATATGCTAACGCTTCGGGGACTTATTTCGCCTCACTTTTTGAAAGTAACCAATTCCCAAAAAGTAGTTCGGGCTATACAAAATTCGAACAATTGCTGATCGCCTCAATTCAGAATGCTTTGAATAGCAGCGGACTTTCAGCCAGCAACGAAAGAACAATTTTGATCATTTCTTCTACCAAAGGCAATATCGGCTTACTGGAAACTGAAGCCTTTAGTCCTGCTTTGCAGGAAAGGATCGGTTTATCCCATTCGGCCAAATTACTCGCAGACCACTTTGGTTTTAAAAACCAGCCGGTAGTGGTTTCAAATGCCTGCGTGTCTGGTGTTGTTGCGATCATGACGGGAATGCGATTGTTGCGAACCGGGCAATATGAACATGCGGTAATTGTTGGAGCCGACCTGATCTCGGAATTTATTTTATCGGGGTTCCAATCCTTCCAGGCACTAAGCTCAAAACCTTGCCGGCCATTTGATAAAAGCAGGGATGGGCTCAATTTAGGTGAAGGCGCAGCAATAATGATTTTATCGTCAGACAAAAAATACGCAGGCGAAGTGAAGGTTTTGGGCGGAGGCATCAGCAATGATGCTAACCATATCTCGGGCCCATCCCGAACGGGGCAGGAATTGGCCAATGCCATTGAAGCGGCATTGAAAGATGCAGCAATAGTGTCCGACGAAGTTGATTTTATATCGGCACATGGCACAGCGACGCCCTATAACGACGAGATGGAAGCCAATGCCATAGGCCTTGCCGGCTTGCAGAACGTGCCGTTGAACAGCCTGAAAGGTTATTACGGGCACACGCTTGGTGCTGCCGGTTTGATCGAGTCGGTGATCTCCATACGATCGCTCAAAGAGGGTCATTTTATAGCCACACCGGGTTTTGAAGAAATTGGTGTCACCAGGCCGGTAAATGTGATCAATGGCGAAAGGTATATCCCGGCTAAAAACCTGCTTAAAACCGCCTCGGGTTTTGGGGGTTGTAACGCTGCTGTGGTTTTTGGCAAATAATCGGTTATTTTTGGAGCAAAGGATCAAAATTTTGTCGGCTACACATTTTATAACCAGCAGTTCCGGTATCGGTAATGGTTTCGTTCAAAAAGATGGGAAACCGCTTTTTGAAAACACTGTTCCGCAGGGTGCCGCTTTCCTGCTTTCGGTTTATCAGCATTTTGGCTTTAATTATCCGAAGTTTTATAAAATGGATAACCTGGCCAAACTAGGCTGGCTTGCAGCAGAGATATTATTGAAAGACAATTTTAAAAGAGAAAATTACCAGGCTGAGTGGGTTGGATTGGTTTTTGCCAATAAAAATTCGAGTTTAGACGATGATATAAAATACTGGGAATCGGTTAAAGAGATTGCCAGCCCCTCCTTATTCGTTTACACCCTGCCCAATATTGTCATCGGCGAAATTTGTATCCGTAATGGTTTTAAAGGCGAGCATACCTTTTTCATCCAGGAAAAATTTGACGCAAATTTTATCGTTCAGCAGGTAAATTATTTGTTGGATAATGATATTTTGGATGCCTGTATTTGCGGCTGGGTCGATTTTTTAGAAAAGGATTTTAAGGCAGTTCTGTTTTTGGTTGAAAAGAAAGCTAATGATTTAGCTATGGCTTTCAACGCCGAAAATGCTACATCTGTTTTTAACCTTTCAGCGTAGATAAACAATAAACGTTGCCTCGGCATCGGTAAGCATAAATATTAAAAATTTCAAGTGCGCGGCTTCGCGTACGATGTGGTTAATGGATATGAGTTCAAAGGTATACATAGTAGGATTGGGGGTTATTTCGGGTATCGGAAATAATATAGCGGAGCATTTAGCATCTTTTGAGCGGGAAGAAGCCGGTATGGCTGAGATCAGCAAACTCAATACGATCCATCAGGGCGAACTGCCTGTGGCTGAAGTAAAGCTAAGCAATGAAGAATTGATAGCTTTTACCGGTCTGCCTGTAAACAGCAGCCGCACCTCCTTATTAAGCAGTGTCGCCGCCAAACAGGCCTTGGATGACGCTGCCATACCAGATCTCGATACATTTCGCGTGGGTTTCGTTTCTGCCAATACCGTGGGCGGTATGGATCAGAGCGAGGATTTTTTCGTCGATTTTTTAGCAGATAACAGCAAGGGTAAACTTCGGCACGTTCATGATCACGAATGTGGCAGTATCACCGAGGTGGTTGCCAGCCAGTTGGGTATTCATGATATCGTTACAACCATCAGCACAGCCTGTTCATCTTCAGCCAACGCTATATTTTATGCTGCGCGGCTCATTAAAAATGATATCGCCGATGTGGTGATAGCCGGGGGTGCCGACTCATTGACCAAGTTTACGCTTAACGGCTTCAACACGCTGATGATACTCGATAAAGAGTTTTGCAAACCCTTTGACGAAAACCGTGCGGGCCTTAACCTGGGTGAAGGGGCAGGATACCTGGTGCTGGTATCCGATAAAGTAATGAGAACATTGAACAGAAAGCCTTACGGCCTGCTCAGCGGGTATAATAATAGCAATGATGCCTTTCATCAAACAGCCTCTTCGCCCGAAGGCACCGGTTCGTACTTTGCCATGAAAGGCGCACTGGCAAAGGCAGGTTTGCAACCAGGCGATATCAGCTATATCAACCTGCACGGAACCGGTACACCAAATAACGATAGTGCCGAGGGTACCGCCATCAAACGTGTATTTGACCCTTTTTACCCGCCAATGAGCTCCACAAAATCTTATACCGGGCATACGCTGGGAGCAAGTGGAGGGATAGAGGCTGTTTTTTCGGTGCTTGCTCTTGAACATCAAATCATTTATCCCAACTTAAGGTTTAGCACACCCATGAGCGAAATGCCATTTGCACCGGTGACCAGCTTTTTGAAAGATCGGCCTGTAAAACATGTATTGTCAAATTCATTTGGTTTTGGGGGTAATTGTACCTCATTAATTTTTTCTGTTGCCTGATATGAAAGTGTATATCCGTTCTGCTGCCAGCATATCAGCACAAAAAACTTTTAAGCAAAATGGTTTTTTAGATGAGGTGATCGAGTATACCGGTACCCGGCTGCCGGTGATCGAGCCCGACTTTAAAGCATATATCGATCCCAAACTGATCAGGCGTATGAGCCATGTAATCAAACGGGGAGTCGCGGCAGCCAGCGAATGTTTGAAAGAGGCTGAAGTGGACATGCCAGGCGCCATTATTACCGGTACGGCCTTTGGTTGTATGGAGGATACCATTACCTTTTTAACGCGCATCGTAGAAGGCAATGAAGAGATGCTGCCACCAACGGCTTTTATCCAATCGACCCACAATACCGTGGCAGCGCAGATCGCACTGATGTTGAAATGCCATGCCTACAACAATACTTTTGTACATAAAGGTGTGTCCTTTGAGCACGCCCTGCTGGATGCCATCATGTTGTTAAATGAGCAAGAGGCAGATAACATCCTTGTTGGCGGTACCGAAGAAATGGTGGATACAAGTTTTAAAGTACTCTCCCGTTTGGGCCTTTATAAACGCTGGCCGGTATCCAATTTAGCATTGATGCATACTATATCAGCTGGTACCATTGGTGGAGAGGGCGCCGCTTTTTTCCTGTTAAGTGATAAGGCCGATCCGGCTAACCTTGCAGAACTGCGTGCACTGAAAATCCTTTTCGAACCTGAAAATATCGGACAAAGCATTTTAGCTTTATTAAAAGAGCATAATATTAAGCCGGAAGACATAGACCTGCTGATCACAGGTAAAAATGGCGATACCCGGAACGATGCGGTTTATCAGCAAGTGATCTCAGCTATTTTCCCGGAACACCCGATTGCTAACTATAAGCACCTTTGCGGCGAATACCCGGTTGCTAATTCATTTGGGCTATGGCTTGCTGCCAATATCCTTAAAAATGCTAGTGTACCCGAGGTGCTGTTGGAACGGGCAGCCCCAAACCTGAAGCCTAAAAAAGTATTACTCTATAATCACTATCAAAACAAGTATCATTCGCTGATGTTGCTTGATGCTGTTTAGATTTGCCTATGTCCGCTTCTAATTCCGAGCTTTTTCTGATCAGGCAGATCAGCCATACCGATCATACGATCCGGGTGAAACTTGGAATCAATGAAGATGCTGCGCTGTTGAAAGGGCATTTCCCCGGCCATCCGGTAGTGCCTGGCGCGTCCATGCTGCAATTGGTGAAAGATATATTAGAGGGCGCTTTAGATACGCCTTTGCTGCTGCGCAAAGCCGATCACCTCAAATTTTTGTCGTTGATAGCGCCCGGTATTGATGAGGTTGACCTGGAAATTAGTTATAAAATAAAGGAGGAACCAGAGCTATTCGTAACTGCAAAACTGTGTACTGCAACAACCGTATATTTTAAATTGCAGGGAACATTTATTATCTCCTGATACCCCTAATCACCAATTAACTAATCACAAGTTAACTAATCACAAGCTAACTAATCACAAGCTAACTAATCACCAATTAACCAATCACTAACCACCTACCTTCCCATACTCCTGAATATACGCAACCATCGTATTCACATCTACCAAAACCTTGCGTCCCTCTTTCGGGTCTTTAATATCGATGCCATATTCGCGTTTTAGCAACACGATGAGTTCGAGGGAGTCGATAGAATCAAGGCCAAGTCCATCGCCAAACAGTGGCTCATCATCTTTGATATCAGCAGGACTAAGGTCGGTCAGGTTTAGAAATAATATGATCTGGCTTTTTAGTTTTTCTTTCAGTTCAGCAGTTTCCATTCAGTAATTATAATTTTTTAAATCGCTTGTATCAAAAAAATCTTACAAAGATCCTTTCAATCATTTAATCGTGTCAATGAAATCTTACAAAGATCCTTTCAATCACTCAATCGTGTCTTGTCAGATCAGATTCTTTCTCCGCAATCCCCAAAGGGCAAGTAGTTGAAATGACAAAGTTATTAAAACCAATGGTATCAGGTAACTTACTACACTGCTCAGTGTTCCATTCTGCAGGAACAGGCCATAATAAGCCTCGAGGCACCAATGCATTGGCGAGAAGTTGGCAATGGCTTTAAGCGAGGTATCCATCGAAAAAGTTGGCACCATTAAACCACCGATAGCCGCCAGGATAACGATGGCTATAGCACCAAATCCGTTATTTTGTTGGTGAGTCTCAGAAAATACCCCTACACAAATGGCAAAGCTAACGGCACACCAGCCTGTAAGCAAGGTGACCACAAAAAGTCCGAACAGATCGTGCGGTAATTCGAGTCCGGGCAAATTGATATGAGGGAACAGCCAGATACCCAGCGAAAAGATAACAGCAGCCTGTATAAAGGTTACGATAATATAGGTGATCTGTTTGGAAAGCATTCCCACCAGGTAGCTGGTTGGCAAGGTTTTAAGCCGGATAAAGCTGCCACTCACTTTTTCCCGCACTACGCTTCCACCGAGCGACATAATGATGAAGAACATGGCGAAGATGGTCCAGGCCGGTACATTATGTTGTGCCGCATTGGGTGGTTTTAACGATCCGCCTATCGAGACGGGAAAATCGTTAATGCGGGCTTTATTGTTCAGCATCTGTCCCTCCAGATCGACGGGCAGGGGCTTTTCATTGATATCAAAATAAAGGGTGCGCAGCGTTTGTCTGCTTTCAACCAATTGCAGCGCACTTTGCAGAGCGCCTTTTACAGATAAAAGTAAAGATTCCTGTAAAACCGGGTTGTAATACAAAGTGAGCGGATCGATCTCGCCCAGGTCTTTCTGCGCCGATGAGTCGGCCTGCAAACCAAAACTGGTCAAGGCTTTTCCTGCTGTATTTTTTGATTTGGCTAATACTTTCCGGGTAAAATCAGCTGGAATTACCACACTCATTAATGCGTCTTTTTTCCGCAAAGAATCGCCGATAGTTTTTTCATCCTGATTTTGCGGCAATTGCAGCACAGCAAACATGCCGATCTTATTAATGGCCTCAACCAGCTGCTTGCCCGATGCACCGGTATCGCGGTTAACTAACAGTATTGGCAGTTTATTTTTATTGATCAGCTGAAAAGTACTGTTTTGAATATCTGTGATCACCACAACCAGGGTAATAGGCATCACAAACATCAGGGCCAGCCCAACGCCATCGCGCCATAGCACCCTGAAATCTTTCACTAATGTTGCCCAAAGTTTATACATCGTTGCGGTATTCTTTTCCGGTTAATTCAAGGAATAAGCCTTCGAGGCTTTCCTTTTTATGTTCTATCAATAATGCTTCCAGGTGATTTTGGGCGATGATCTCACCGCTGTCTATCAGGGCCACCTCTTCGCACAAGCCTTCCGCTTCGCTTAACTGGTGCGAAGTATAGATCAGCGTGGTGCCGTTTTTATTCAACTCGTGCAGGTAGCTGATGATGGCATGGCGGGTTTGCACATCCACGCCAACAGTAGGTTCGTCCAATATCAATATCTGCGGGTTATGGATCACCCCAATGGCAAGGTTTACCCTGCGTTTCATACCCCCCGAAAACTTATCAACCTGTTTATTCCTTACATTATCCAGCCCCAGGATATGGAGCAGTTCATCGGTCGTCGTTTTGATCTGGTGGCGGTTCAAACCGGCCCAGGCGCCAAAAAAAGCAAGATTTTCAACCGGGCTCAGTTCCTGGTAAAATGAAAAGTCTTGCGGCACGAAACCAAAGAGGCGATTGACCTCATTATTGTGTTTAGCCACGTTATGTCCAAGCAATTCAACTTTGCCATTAAGCGGACTGATCAAACCGGTCATTAAACTCAGCAGGGTTGTTTTGCCTGCGCCATTTGGACCAAACAAACCAAAGCGCTGGCCTTTTTTTACTTTCAGGTTAAGGCCCGAAAAAGTAACGCCGTCGTTTCCCGGGTAGTGAAAGCCCAGGTTCTCGATATTAACCGCTAAAACGTCGTCTACCATTTGATCTTTTTCAAAGCTAAAAATGCATTTTTTTCCAGTTCAGCCACTTGTATCAGGTAATCGCCCATCTGGTCGAAATCAGACTGGCTGCCTAGCCGGCCTTTATAGATACCTGCCGCATGCACCGCGGATGTCCTCCAAAGGTCGCCGGCCTCAGTAAAAAGCTTCGAAATATCCAGCAATTCTTCTTTATGGGTATAGCGAAAGGCTTCCTGTAAAAACGCCGCATAAATATAACGAAATCCGCCTCCTCCTGTACCAATTTCTTCCTGCATTCGCACCAATTGTGCCAGGTACGAACCGGCTTTTTGCAGCCCCAGTTTATCGCGCCATTTTTTGATCTTTTTACCGGTATAGGCTATACCTTTTACCCCGGCGAAATTGCCCGGGATATGCAGCATCTGATTGACATTATTTTTGATACCCTTGATGATCGCTTTCCTGATCTGCTCATCGCTGATCGTAGCTACGCTTCCGGGGTAATAAATTTGCCCTTTCGGCGCAAGGGCACCTTTGGCAAAACGCACACGCTCCAGTTCGTAGCTACTGAGTTGGGTCACGGTTTCCATCACCGGGTCGCTGATGAGGTATCGATCTTCCTCTTTCCCAAAAACGATCAGGTTATGCGCATTAAAATGAAAACGATATTCGCGGGGGAAATACGACAGGTAATAAACGCCCACCTGACAGCCTGCAGGCTGGCCCTGTTGCAGGCATTGCATCAGCGCGGCTTCTGCCTTTTCCTTAGAACTGAATTTCTGTCTGACCACCGGAATGCCCAAAGCATTGCAAGTGCGTTTAAATATCAGGCCCGGAAAGGTACGGAAGGCAATTGCCGGTCCGTTGTTGATCTTGATGAGGGGGATATAACAGAAAAACAAGCCGGCGCCAATCCCAAAGGCCAGAGGCTCGGTAATTTTGCCGCCGGAAGAACTTCGTAATAAGCTGCTGGTAACACCCGACTCGCAGTGTGCCGATTGCTGGTGTTCGAAATCAAGCTTCATGCACTGTCATGTTTTTAAGATCGGCAACACTGGTATTGAAGGCATCGGCATATTTTTGAAGCTTTTTTTCTGATAGACTGACAAATACTTCTGGTTTCAAATGCCTTTTGATCTGCCATTTCCAAAAGCCGGTATAATCAGCCAATATGGCCATGTCCATCAACCGGTATTCCATAAAAAACAGAACAGGACTGGCTTCACCATTCAATACTTTTTCCTTTGCATTGGCGATGCGTGCTTCCACATCCTGCCAGGCAACATCAAGGGCTTCGGTCTTTACTTCCCAGCCCGAGCTCAATTCGGTCATGTATTTGCCCGAACTATCGGTCGCATAACAAACCTCTTTGGTTATTTTGCCCAAAGCTCCCAAATCCTGCGGTACTTGTTCCTTCTTCATGGGACACGATTGAGGGATTAAAGCGATTTATGAGAAATGATCAAGTCTTAAAAATTTATACTAACAAACAGTCAGCAATGCATACATGTACGAGAAGCGGGCACTTTCGGGCACCAACAATAATATCTTTTCGTCTTTTTTTAACCGGCCGCTGTTGAATAATTCGTCTATCATCAGGTATATCGAAGCTGCGCCAACATTGCCTACGGTATAAAGGTTGATGAACCATTTTTCGTAAGGGATACCGCCACCGTAATGTTCAACCAGCTCATATATTTTTGCGCGAAAGAAATCGCTCGAAATATGTGGCAGGAAATAATCGACATCGGTATTCTTTAAGCCTTTTTTGTCGAATATTTCCTTGATCTTTTTGCCTCCAAGGTGTACAATATGCTCACTTAACAGAGTAATATCCTGTTTGATGCTGAAGATAGATTTGTTTTTGATCTCATCCGGGGTGTAGTCCATGAAACCTTTGAGCGAACCATCTTCCTGTTTATCACCGCCCATATACATACATGTTTCCATTTCGTGTGCAAAAGAGGCGCCTTCTATCCATTCAATTTTAAGGCTTAAGCCTTCGGTGTTTGGTTTGTCGGATAAAAGAAATGCCGAGGCACCGTCAGATAGCATCCAGCGCAGAAAATCTTTTTGAAAAGCAATGAATGGATTCTCTTCCATCTCCTTCAACTTTTGAGCTTCCTCTTCAAATACGTCGGAAACCAGCAGGCCCGAAAACCTTTCGGAGCCGGTAGCTACAGCGGTTTGTGCTTCGCCTGATTTGATCGCGAGGTAGGCATATTTTAAAGCGTGCATGCCTGCGCAGCAAACCCCTGCAGGCGATACCACCTCAATCGCCCCCAGTTCGGGCAGCCAGCCATGTGCCATCACACCGTGGCTGGGCATCACCTGGTCGGGCGAGGAGGTGCCGCTGGCCAATAGTTCGATCTTTTTGATCAGTTCAGGATCGTTCTTATATAATTCTTTGACAGCCATGGCTGTCATTTGGGCATTGGTATGGGTTGATTTGTGGTTTTTATCGAGTGCATAATAACGGTTAACAATTCCATTGTTGCGCAAGACGATCTTCCTTGATTTGGATGGCCGGCCATCAATAAAGCCGAGGTATTCTTCCATTTCATCATTTGAAACGGGCTCATTGGGGAAATATTTAGCAGTTGAATTTATATAAACCGGGTTAGCAGACATCTTTTTAGTTGACTTGTAAATAATTTTCTGTTTTTGTTTTAATTTTTTTCGACGAAAACGGCTTGATAAATAAAGCGTCTAAGGTAAGAAGAACAGGCGCACCAAGAAACAATGCGACATAAATATAATACTTAAATGCTACCAGCCAGGGACCGGGATCCGACTGTTTATTGATAAATCCGGCCCATTTTACATAGGTTGGAATTGCGGTGGTTTCGAGTAGCATCAGCGGGTATTTTACTACAACAGCATTTTGTGATAAAAGTTCTGATTGCAGGTTTTCCCAATTATTTTCCTCGAGCCGGGTTGCAACAGTTGCGCCGAAAACGCTGGTATGGGCAATATCCTCGTCTGATACCCCTGGTTTCGGGAACAAATTTAAATAACGGTCCTTTTTACCACCCAGCATCCAATGAAAGATAGTTACAAAGCTGATGATGTTCACGTGCCTGTCGACCAGCGCTATATTGCCTACCAGTTTAGCACCCGAATCTTTCAGCTTTTGTCGGATACGATCGTATGCATTGAGCCACATATTGCGGGCTTCGCCAACCATAATAACGGGTGTATCTTTAAGTATCGCTTTAAATTCGGCACTATTTAAAATGGAATTTGTAGGGATACTTGGCCATAAGAACCAGGGCTGATAACCCAGGATTACCAGATCGTATTGCTGCTCCCGCAAATTTAGTGGTTCAAGTTGCGCAGGTACTTCAAACACACAATCGGGCATCACCGCATAAAAATTCCGACCCGTCCAGGGGAACGGATAATCGTTTACCAGCTTTACCTGCACTTTTTCGACCATGTTACCAGCTGCAATCAGCGGGTCTGTAAACGAATCGATAATATGACGCAATTGCCCGGTTTGGGAGTAATAGATGGCCAGAACTTTTTTATTCATTCAGCTGCAATTTAAAAAAACCAGCTAAGAGCCTGGCGAAAAATCTTCCCGGTGTAAAACTTTCGAATTTAAACAGTAATCCAATATAGCATGTTGCACAGCAGGCGATTGGCTATTAAAGTTTTTGATCACCAGGTCTTTGTCTTTGGCAATGTCAGCTTTGTATTTGACAATTTTAGGCGCATGTTCCTCAATCGCAAGCCGCAAAAAATGGAATTCGGTATTGTCGTTGTCTGCCATCAGTGCAGTTTCGAGCTTGATCCTGCCTTCCTTAAAATATTTTAGCCTGTCTTTCGGTTTTTTTACCAGGTCGGCTTTCTTCATCAGCAGGGCCCCAGCGTAGCCATCACGTTCTTTGGGAAGCAAGGTACTGAGCAATGCCAATTCATTGTCAACATCGGCCATGCTTCCTGCCTTCATTACTGCATAAAAAGCAGCTTTGCTGAATTTTTCCTGCAAGGGTTTGGCGGCAATTGCTCCTATAGCGAAGCTATAAATTATTAAAAAACAAAGGGTTCTTTTCATGCTATCAGTATCAAACATAATAAATAATAAACGCCCCTGCAACAGCCATTCCCGGGGTTTGTTTTACCGGTGCAAAGGTGATAATATCTGATATTTTTACACAGAAACTTGTTAACTTTTACTTACTTTGAGGCTGAATAATTTCGGTTTTGAATCGAAACAATCGGAATCAAAAGCCCTTGTTAAGACATAGCCGGGGTGCAAAAGTTTAATTTAAACAACGTTGAGTAAAAGTACACCGTTTTCTGGTTTGTGGGCTGTTATTTTAGGCGGATCGAGTGGCTTCGGCTTTGCTACGGTTGAAAAGCTGGCGGCAAATGGCATGAATTTGGCTGTGCTTTACCGGGAAACCTCAATAACGGAAAAACCTTTGCTTGCCCGTTTTGCGGCGATAGCTGCCGAAAATCAGGTTACTATATTACCATACAATGTAAATGCACTTTCGAATGAGGTCCGGCGTGAGCTGGTCCGAAAATTAGAGGGCAAAGGGGTTGGCAAAGGGAAAATAAAACTGCTTCTGCATTCCATCGCACGCGGCAACCTTAAACCACTGGCAGGAGATGATGCGCTTACTACCGAAGATATACAGTTTACCACCTATGCCATGTCAAACAGTTTGCTGGATTGGACACGAGACCTGCTGGCCGCCGGTTTGTTTCATCAGGATACACGTATCATTGGGCTTACGAGTGAAGGGGCACACAAATACTGGGAAGGCTACGCGGCAGTATCCCTGGCTAAAGCATCCCTGGAAAGCCTGGCAAAATATATGGCGGTGGAGTTTGCTCCTTTTGGTATCAAAACTAATATCGTTCAGGCAGGTATCACGCCTACAACTTCTTTAAAAATGATACCGGGCAGTGAAAAATTAATTGAAATAGGCAATAGCCGTAACCCGCTGGGGCGCATTACGCAACCAGAGGATGTAGCTAAAATGGTATACCTGCTGAGCACAGATGATGCATTTTGGGTGAATGGCGCCTTAATTCATGTAGACGGAGGGGAACATTGCCGCTAATTGTTAATTTTATCCAATGAATAACGAAGTTCTAAACCATTTGCCCTACAAATCGTCATTTCGGTTTGTAGATCATATCACTGAACTAAGCAGCGATGGCGTAATTGGCGATTATACTTTGCGGGAAGATTCATTTTTTTACGGCGACCATTTTGAAGGCAACCCGGTTACGCCGGGAGTGATCATTACCGAGATCATGGCACAAATTGGTTTGGTGGTATTAGGAATATATTTACTGATGAAAGAAAATGAGGGCGGATTTACAGCTGAGGAACCTATGTTTCCCTTGTTAACTTCAACTGAAGTTTCGTTTCATAAGATGGTATTACCCGGGCAAAAAGTTATAGTTACTTCCGAGAAAGAATATTTCCGATTCGGGAAGCTCAAATGTTACGTCGAGATGCATGATGGTGTTGGAGATATTATCGCCAAAGGCATGTTTTCGGGCATAGTAAAGAAAGTTGATCTGAAGAATGGCTAAACGGGTAGTTATAACCGGGATGGGAGTTGTATCTCCTAATGGTGTTGGTCTGGCTGATTTTTTAGAAGCGCTGAAACAAGGGAAGTCGGGTATCAGGCATGTAGCCAAATATGAAGAGCTACAAATGAGTTGTCATGTAGCCGGCGTGCCGGAATTTGAATGGGACAAGCTCAAAAGCTACCTTTCAGAAGTAAGTTTCCACGGCTTAAAAGGCACCAATATCGCCTATGGCATTACCGCGGCACTGGATGCATGGGCCGATTCGGGGATGCCTTACGAAACCGATGAGCCGCATTGGGATACCGGATGTGTTTTTGGTAACAGCGCACCCGACTCGGATGCTACCAAAAATGTGATCAATAAAGTTGACAACAAAGAGGTAAAGAAACTGGGTTCACGCATCGTTGAACAAACTATGAACAGCGGCGTAACTTCATTTATTTCCGGACGTTTAGGGCTGGGCAACAGGGTGGTTACCAATTCGACCGCCTGTGCAACCGGGACGCAAGCTATTTTGATGGGTTACGAGTATATTCAAAGTGGTTTGGCCAAACGTATGGTTGTTGGTAGCGGAGAACACATAGACACCTATATTTTCGGTACCTTTGACTCGATGCGGGTATTGTCGCGGAAGTTCAACGACCAGCCCGAACGTGCCTCGCGGCCAATGAGTGCAAGCTCGGGAGGATTTATACCGGGTTCAGGTGCGGCAGCATTGATTTTGGAGGACCTGGATTTTGCGCTGGCACGTGGTGCCAGGATATATGCCGAAGTGCTGGGCGGAGCGGCTAATTCGGGCGGGCAGCGTAATGGTGGTACAATGACAGCTCCGAATCCAGCCGGCGTTATCCGTTGCATCAGCGACGCTATTGCCAGCGCCGGAATCGATCCGGCTGATATCGACCTGGTAAGTGGTCATCTGACAGCCACAATGGCCGACAGGCAGGAAATTCAAAGCTGGAGCAATGCCCTGGGCCGAAGTGGAAAAGATTTTCCATTGATCAATTCGGTGAAGTCGATGATCGGTCATTGTTTAAGTGCAGCCGGTTCAATTGAATCAGTAGCATGTATATTGCAACTTATTCATGGATTTGTGCATCCAAATATTAATTTAGAGGACCCGAATCCGGAAATATTAAAAATAATTGATGCGGGATGTATGCCAACTAAAATGATAAAAAAAGACATTAACCTGATTGCTAAAGCGAATTTTGGCTTCGGCGATGTGAATGCCTGCTTGTTTTTTTCAAAATATAATAAAGATAAATGACCCGGGAAGAAATACTAGATGAGCTGAAAAGCGTCTTTGCGCCGTATACTACCAATAAGGAAATGCTGGCCAACATTAATGACCAGACCGACCTGATCACCGATTTGAAGATCAACTCAGCTAACCTGGTTGATATTATTATTGATGCCGAGGCAAAATACAATATCGAGATCGATTATGATTCGGCTGATAAAATGATCAATGTGGGAAGTTGTGTTGATGTAATAGCAGAAAAGCTTAAACAAAAATAAATGCCTGGCATTGGTAATGATGTGGTAGCATTACATGCTATCAATGTCGACCGTACAATTCAATACCGATTTTATTCTAAAATTATCGTGAATAGCGAAAAGTTGATCTACGATCAAAGCCTTGCTTCATTTTTACCATTTGAACATTTTGTCTGGCTGGCCTGGTCGATAAAAGAATCCGCTTATAAATGTCTGCAGCGGTATCAGCACGATCTTGTTTTTTCACCTTCAAATACCCTGATCAAACAGGTACAGCTTCCTGAAAGCCGGTATGAGTCAACGACCGAAGGAATTGGATTCGATGGGGTATCGGTTTGCAAGGCCGTTGTAAACAGCGGCCATCATCAACTGTTTTCACGTTCAATTATAACGAAGGATTATATTTTTTCTGTCGTAAATGATACCGACGTTTTTTCCAAAACCTGCTGGAATATAAAAAAAATCGGCTCCAATGATCGCGAAGAGCAGTCGATGGCTGTAAGGGAAATGCTTTTGCATAAATTGCATGAATTGTATCCAGCTGATCAATTCAAAATAGAAAAAAGCCTTTTTGGCTTTCCGGTTTTATTGAAGAACAGTACAGAAGCAGACTTTCCGGTTTCATTTGCCCATCATGATCATTACGCAGGTTATGCTTTTGTTCCTGATAATTGATTATCGTTCGGGCACTAATAAAATTGCATCTGCCTGTGCCTTGTCTGAAGCTTGTATGGTCGATAGCCTCACATAGTCCTGCTTTCCTGCCTGGAATTTATAGGTTCCTATTTTTAGCCATTCGCCGCTGGTTTGCCCTTCTACGTTTAGTTTGCCGGGTTCCATATTTACAGTGTTTTTGTTTTTGCCATCGAATATTTCCATCCGAACTGGTGTCTTATTTTCAGAAGAGGCGTAGGCATAAACGGTATAACGGCCTGCTTTTTTTATAACCGGTAAATACTTTACTGATTTTGGCTGCTTGCTGCTCGTATCGGCTATCAATACCGTGGGTCCATAACCATCTTTTCCTGATAGCCATTTGCCGGTGGTCCTTGCGCTGGCTTTGTCGTTGTCATCAACTAATATATCGGGCATGCTACCGTCGGCCAGTGGGTTGGTTCTTAAGGTATACCTGATCGCATTCACGTCAACGTTTTGAATGTAAACTTTATGATCGATGGCATAAATAGCCGCCTGTGCCGCACTTTGGCTCAAGACCATGAATACAGGTTCCATGCGGATAGAGCCATAGGCGATATGACTTGCCGACAGGCATACCGGCACCAACAAGTTTGAAACATGTTTTGGAGTTATTGAGCGGTAGGAGATAGGATAGGGCCCAAAACCTCCCACCTGTACATCCCCCTCATTTTTTACCATACCATTAACTACGATGCGTTCGGCATTGTGCGAATCCATGGTATAGGCTGCCATAGCAATACCATCGTTTACTGTTGTTTTGCCTTCGCAGTTCGCTTGCGTCATCACGTAAGCGCCCAGCATCCGACGCGCTTCCCGTACGTAGACCTGTGGTGTCCAGTGGTCCGTCGTCAGGTATTCATCTTTGGGATAGCCCCACTTCAGCATTTTGGCGCGAATATTTTCCGGTACGCGCGGGTCGTGTCCGAGGAAATAAAGGAATCCCTGGGTATAAGATCTGTGCATTTGTATTATTTGCTGCCGGGTTTCGGAATTGCCATCGGGATAATCATAATTCAGGCCGATAAGGTCGGTTGAAAACGCACCATTGTTATTGATATCGGTTTTGTGGTTCGGCATATCACTGATGTACATCGGCAGATCGGTAGGCGCTTTGTAGTGGATAAGCCGCAGGTAAAGTTCGTAATGCGTAGAATCGTAATCTGCCGGGCGCGTTATCGGTATGCTGTTGTTTGGATCATCACTCAGGCAAATGCGCACATTATAGGTTTGAACGCGTTTGTCGCCGGTGCCATTCGGCTTTAAAGTATCGCTGCTAATACCCCAAAGCAGGCCACTTTTGGGGTCGCCGATAATTTTATAAGGATCTACGCCATCCGGGAATTGGTGTTTATCGCGTAATTCGACGCCATCCAGCGTTTCACCGTAAATACTATTAGCTTCGCGGCCCACAAAATAAGGCACTTTAGCCTTTGCCATCAGGTCGCCTTCATAGGAGCAATCGATATATTGTTTTGCAATGATCGATATTTTAGAGGTATCCCCGGCTTTAACGCTGCGTAAATCCAAACCTTGTATCCGGATATGATCTTTCTTTATATCAAGCTTTACATACCCAATCTCCTGGGAGGTGATAAGCTGTATATTTTTATTATCCAGGTATAAGCGAAAAATAGAATCGGCCACATGTGGTTCAAATATCCATTGTTCCAGTTTGCCGTAATGTTTGCCAACCCGGCGGTAAAAATCGAGCGCCAGCCCTGTTACTACATATTTATTTCCGATATCAGTATAGCCCAGGCCGCCGGAAGAAAGTCCGCCGATATGCTCATCGGCAGCAATTAATATTACTTTTTTACCCTGTACGGCTGCGGTGTAGGCTGCAATCACACCACCCGAAGTGGCACCGTAGATGCAGATTTCGCAAGTTTTAACCGGAGCGGTTTGGCAAATGCCCAGCAGGGGTAATACGAAAAGGAATAAAACAAACCGCTTCATAAGTAAAATCTATAATGGAATAAATATAATATGTAAATTCAGATTTATTTCATCACATGGAGAAACATGCTTCACGCCGCGATTTTGTGAAATCGGCCGGCCTTGGTTTTTTAACGCTTCCCGCCTTGCTCAGTCAACGACCCGGAACACCGGCAGAAAAAAAGAAAGTAGTTTGTTTTGGCGGTCACCCGGATGATCCTGAAAGTGGTTGTGGCGGCACGCTGGCTAAACTGGCGAAATTAGGGCACGAGGTGACCATCATATATTTAACTACCGGCGAAGCCGGCATCCCGGGAAAATCGCATGCCGAAGCCGCAGCAATCCGAAAACAGGAGGCCATCAACGGGAGTGCTGTTTTAAAAGCAAAGCCAGTATTTGCCGGTCAGATCGATGGGGATACCGTCATGAATAACGAATGGTTGGCGAGGATACAAAAGCTGATTGCCGAAGAAAAGCCCGATTTGGTTTTTACCCATTGGCCCCTGGATACGCATAAAGATCACCAGATCGCCAGCTTGTTGGTGATACAAACCTGGGTGCGGGCCGAACATAAATTTCCCTTATACTTTTTTGAAGTATGTACGGGTGAACAAACTCAAATTTTTAAGCCAACTGATTATGTGGATATAAGCGATACTCAGGAGCAAAAGCGCAAATCAGTTTATTGCCATGTGAGCCAGGACCCACCGGGTATCTACGGCTGTGGTCATGCGTCCATGGAAGATTTCAGAGGGCGCGAGTTGGGCGTAAAAGCCGCTGAGGCTTTTGTTTATATGACCGGTAAGGGGATGGGTTCTGCGATTAATGGCTTTTGATTTTTGATAACATTATCGCCGTTCATTACTCAATAACCTCGTATGTCATCACTGGCTTCTGTTTATTTTTCAATGTAAACTCGCCAACCATTTCGCTTTTGAAGGATTCTTTGATCTGGTTATGCACTTCTTCTGTTATCAGGATTTGGCTGGCTTTGGCAACCGACTGCAGCCTTTGTGCAACGTTAACTGAATCGCCGATAACTGTATAATCAAGTCGCTTCAACGAAGCCGAACCGATATTGCCGGATACCATTTCGCCTGAGTTGATACCAACGGAGACTTCAGCCTTAAACTGTCTGTCGCCCATAGTAATAGGGTCCATCTTTGCCAGTTCAGCCCTTATGGCCAATGCTGTATCGATAGCGCGGTCGAGGTGATAATCGCCACGATAAACGGCCATCACGGCATCGCCCATAAATTTATCTACGTGTCCGCCCTGGGCTATTACTTCCTTCACTATCTTATCAAATAAGCCGTTCAAAAGGTTTACCACAATATTGGCCGGTACATGCTCGGTAATTTTAGTAAAGCCGCAAACGTCAATAAACATTACGGTAGCTTCCATCAATTCGTTCTTCAGCAGGCTGCCTTCAAACTCTTTGTGATTCATGAACTTCAGCACATTGTCGTCCACGTACATTTTAAGGATATTATTTTCCTTAATGGCCTGCATGGTTTCGTGCAACTGCCTTACGTAGTTAATGGTTTTTTCCATCGTAAGGTCCAGATCGTCAAAGTCAACCGGTTTGCATACAAAATCAAACGCGCCCCGATTCATGGCAGTACGGATATTTTGCATATCGCCATAGGCGGACACCACGATGGCTTTTAATATCGGATTTGCCTCTGGCAATCGGCTCAATAAAGTTAGCCCGTCCATAATCGGCATATTGATATCAGAAAGCACGATATCCAGATCGGGATGTTCGCTTACTTTTTGCAGCGCATCTTCTCCATTTTGCGCAAATACAAATTCGTAAACGTTCTCACGTATCTTTCTTCTAAATTTTTGTTTTACCAGAGCTTCCAGATCCGCTTCGTCGTCAACAACAAGAATTTTAGCCATTATCTGTTGAAGGTTTTAAGTTTCTCTTTTAACAGGTTAAAGTCAAGGGGTTTGGTCAGAAAATCATTTGCACCACGATCCATTGCCTGGCGGTGGTTTTCCTCATCACCATAGGCGGTGATCATCATCACCATTGGCGGCGGGGTATCATACTCGTGACGGATGCGCGAAAGCAGCTCAAGCCCGCTCATGCCCGGCATATTGATATCGGAAAGGATCAATACGATCTCGGTATGCCGCTCATGCAGGTAGGCAAGTGCTTCTTCGCCCGACAAGGCAAAATCGAAATTAAATTCATGTTCACGTATTTCGCGGCGAAACCTTTGCAAGAAAAGAGGCTGAACATCAGCCTCGTCGTCAACGACAAGTATTTTCATATGATTGCTAAATATAACGATATATTATCATAACGGCAGGGTTATTTTGAACTCCGTATATTCTCCTTCTACACTATTGACATCAATTTTACCATTATGCGCTTTTACTACTATATCATAGCTCAGTGACAAGCCCAGGCCAGTACCTTCGCCAGTAGGTTTGGTGGTAAAAAAGGGTTGTAGAATTTTATCTTTTATGTTATCAGGAATACCCAGACCGTTGTCTTTCACCAATATTTCAATTGACTTACCTTTTTTAGCAGTTAGTATAGAGACAGATGGTTTAAAATCAGGCCCTGCTATCAATTGCTTTTTTTGGATAGCGTAAAATGCATTGTTGAACAGGTTAAGTAACACCCTTCCGATGTCCTGAGGTACCATTTCTACTAATGGCAAACCTTCATCAAAGCTGGTCTGCAGGTCGGCATTGAAACTTTTATCTTTTGCACGCAATCCATGATAGGCAAGACGCAGGTATTCATCGGCCAGTTTATTGATATTGGTTGGCTCTTTCACATTGCTGCTGGCTCGGCTGTGTTGCAACATGCCTTTTACAATACCATCAGCACGCTGACCATGGTGACGTATTTTTTCGAGGTTTTGTTTGATATCAGCTGCAATAGCCAGGGCCTCGGTTGTATCACCTTTGTTTAGCTCTAATTCCATTTCGTCGATCAGTTCGGCGCTGACATCCGAAAAGTTGTTGACGAAATTAAGCGGATTCTGTATCTCGTGGGCAATACCTGCGGTTAGTTCACCCAGGGAGGCCATTTTTTCGGATTGTATGAGCTGCGACTGGGTAGTTTTAAGTTCTTTCAGTGTTTCTTCCAGCTCGGTCTTTTGCTTTTGGAGTTCGATTGTGCGTTCTTTCACTAAAACCTCTAACTCAGCACGGCGCTCAATACTTACTTTCAATTGCTCTTCCTGTTTTTTAGTTGCGGCCCAGCGCGCAAATATCCAGACGAAAGCAGCGGTTACAGCTATTTGAAAATAGGTGTCATACTTTTCGTAAAAACTATTTACCAGCAATTCGATCAAGCCCGTTATCACCCCCACTCCGATTAGTGGATAAGTTGGTTCGAACAGAATGCGCCAGTCTTTCAGATCCTCTTCTTTGTCGGCATAATAAGCCATACCTGCCAGCAGTGCTGCGCCGGCAAGATCAACAACGCCATCATTAAATATGTAATGAATAGCAAAGAAAAGCAGAATAGCTGCGATGCCGGCTACATTGAGCAGGGAATGCCATTTTGGATATAATGACGAGCCTTTCAGTCGCTTATTTAGCCGCCTGATAATGATAAATGCCGCCAGGTAATAAAAAAATCCCATTACTTGTTATTCAAAGTTTTTACGATCAGTTTAACGGTAAATCTATTATAAATTCCGAACCTTCGCCTTCCCTGCTTTCGATATTTATTTTGCCTCCGTGTCCTTTTACAATAATATCATAACTTAACGAAAGTCCCAAACCTGTTCCCTCACCCGTTGGTTTAGTGGTGAAGAAAGGTTGCAGAATTTTCTCTTTGATGGTATCGGGAATACCTATGCCGTTGTCTGTTACTTTGATGATCACCTGCCCATTTTCTTGTGAAGTGCTTACCGAAACTTCCGGCTTATAATCCGCCCCGCGAGTTTTCTGCTTTTGGTTTACTGCGTAAAATGCGTTGTTAAACAGGTTGAGTAATACTCTGCCAATATCTTGTGGTACGACATTTGCCTTTTGTAAACGCTCATCAAAGCCGGTTATCAATGCTGCTTCAAAATCCTGTTTCTTGGCTTTTAACCCGTGGTAAGCCATGCGCAGGTACTCGTCGGCAAGTTGATTGATATCTGTGGGTTCTTTCTGCCCGCTGGCACTGCGCGAATGTTCGAGCATTCCCTTTACAATACCCTCTGCACGTTTGCCGTGCATATTTATTTTTTTCGAGTTCTCCTCAATGTCTATAGCAATTGCTTTTATCTCTTCCAGATCGCCTTTTTCAATTTCCAGTTTAATTTCGCCAACCAACTCGGCATTGAGTTCCGAGAAGTTATTGACGAAGTTGAGCGGGTTCTGGATCTCATGCGCTATACCAGCGGTCAATTCACCAAGCGAGGCCATTTTTTCGGATTGGATGAGTTGGGTTTGGGTGGCTTTTAAATGGACCAGGGATTGATTCAGTTCAGCAGTGCGGGCAGTTACCTGCTGCTCCAAAGTCTCATTTTGTTTGGCTAAAAGCTGTTGTTTTTCAATTTCCTGCTCCAGAGCCTGTGCCGACAACACCTCTACCTGCTGTAATTTTAATTGAAGCAATTGGCTATCAAGAGCAAATTCGCGTCCCAAAAATACCGATATTCCCAGAGGCGGCCCTAACGTTATCATGCAAACTGTCAAAACGTCGGGGAGCTCGTTATTTAACCCCGCATGTATTAGACTAATAATACCAATAATGCTAATTAAAAATCCAGTTAAAATAAATAGCGCCCCACGCTTTTTATGTTTTATAGCCTTTAATGTTAGCCAAATCTGGATGCCATTTCCCAATACATAAACGGCCCATAAAGCGTATGACTTAGATCCCTCTATAAACACATTAGTCAGAAAGCACGTTAAACATATAAATATCAAAATCTTGTAAGTTCGGCCGGGAATAAATTTGTATAGCGTATAAAGGGCTTTTATGCCGAACAAATTTCCGATTACATAAAATAAGATACCAAGAATGCCCAGGTAACTCATTACATCGGCATAGTAAGCCAGATCGAAGGTTAGAAATGCGTCGAACAAATAAATTGCAAAGCAAATGGCATAACAGGCAAAAAATAAATTCCCCCTGTTTTGCGCCTTATAGCTAAAGAGAATAATGTGCAAAACTGCAAGAAATAATAAAATGCTTATGCCAGCTACCAATGCATATTTTAGATGGTATATCTCGTCGTTAGTTCTAATAAGTTGCGGGGTGTTTAAAAATATGATACCTGCTGATACTATTTGGTTATATCGATTGAGATAATATAGACTTGCCTGATTTGCAACACGAATGGCTAATACTTGCTCGGACGAATTGGTTAACGGGAGTTCAATAGGGTTTTTTGGATCAAAGAATCCTCGCCCGGTTTTTAATTCCCCATCAATGGTTCCCCTTTGTCCTACCAGTTTACCATTCAGGTAAATCTCTAAAGCCGTACTTTGGACGATGACAAGAGATGCACCGGGACGTAACGCGGGGTTAATACGTAATCTTATCCTCATCCAGAATATTCCTTGCTGTGCTGCTTTTGGTAACTCCGGGACGGGCAATGAGGGATCGATTGGTTGCCAGTTTTTATCGTTATAATTTGTCTGTGCATAATCAGGATTGTCAGCGGGATAAAACCTCCAACCTTTATTTAATTTAAAACCTTGCGATGGCAAACTATCAATATCTACAACGGCATTTGCCTGCCCTGAAGCAAACCTGGTTAGAGAAATAAAAGCACAAACAATGAGTGTTATTTTTTTCATATTGTTTACTTAACTAGCAGGTAATTGAATAATAAACTCCGACCCTTCACCCTCTGTACTATCAGCGCCTATACTCCCCTCATGCCCCTTCACCACCAGATCATAAGTTAAACTCAACCCTAAGCCTGTTCCTTCCCCCGTGGGTTTTGTAGTAAAAAATGGCTGCATAATTTTCTCTTTGATAGCATCGGGGATACCTGTCCCGTTGTCTTTTACTTTGATGATCACCTGCCCGTTTTCTTGTGAAGTGCTTACCGAAACTTCCGGTTTATAATCCGCACCGGCAGTTTTTGATTTTTGGTTTACCGCGTAAAATGCGTTGTTAAACAAGTTAAGCAATACCCGGCCCATATCCTGAGGCACTACATTAACCTGAGGTAATCGCTCATCAAAGCCGGTTATCAATGCTGCTTCAAAATCCTGTTTTTTGGCTTTTAGCCCGTGGTAAGCTATGCGCAGGTATTCGTCGGCAAGTTGATTGATATCTGTGGGTTCTTTCTGCCCGCTGGTTGTGCGAGAATGCTCCAACATACCTTTTACAATACTTTCGGCCCGTTTGCCGTGGTGCCTGATCTTCTCTAAATTCTGCGATAGGTCATCCGCTATGGCGATCACATCGGCTTTATTGCCTTTTTCTTCTTCTTCCTTTAATTCAGCCAATAGTTCAACACTCACTTCAGAGAAATTATTGACGAAGTTGAGTGGGTTCTGTATCTCGTGGGCGATACCGGCAGTCAGTTCACCAAGCGAAGCCATTTTTTCGGATTGGATGAGTTGGGTTTGGGTGGTCTTTAACTGGGTTAAGGTGTTTTGTATTTCTTCTTTTTGTTCGTTCAACAACACATTGGCTTTTTGTTTCTGGCGGTTATTGCGGTAAAAAACAATCGACAAAAGCAATAATACACCCACTGCTCCTGATAAAAAATACGTCCTGTTTCTGCTTTCAATATCAGCCTTTTCCTGCTCTAATTGCTGCGAATGTAATTGCTCATCGAAAGACAGTTTTTGAAAATCGGCCAAACTTTTACTGTTCGCATCGAAGCTGCTGTCTTTTGCCGTTAATGCAAGGCCCTGGTATTTATAGGCACTATCCTGCTGATGTTTGAGTACATAGCTTTTGTAAAGGGTTTCGTAATTATCGCCCAGGTCTTTATCGCCCAGCAGTTTTGAAACATTCAGGGTTTTGATAGCATAGTTTAAGCTGGAGTCGGCCTGTTTTACTTGCAGGTAATAATTGCTCAGATACCGGTACCCCCGGCGTACGCCATTTAAATTGTTACCCTTTTTTGCTGCGCCCACGGCTTTATAAAAGTATTGCAGGGCCAGCTTATCCTGTTGCTGTTTCTGGTAGAGGTCGCCCAGACCTGCATAGATCGACCCCAGGTATTGCAAAAAATGTATCCTGAGAAATAGCTTTTCAGCATCCTGGTACGATTGCTGTGCCAGCTGGTATTGCTGCGTAGTGGCATAGGTAGTTGCAAGCGAGAGGTATACGAGGCCCAAAAGTTCGCGTGAATGTGACTCTTCGCAAAGCCCTAATGCTTTTTTATATTCCACAATAGCCTGGTCGTTATTTTTGGTAAAGGAAAATAGAATGCCCAGCTTTTGATGAATTTGTGCTAATGTGCCCAAACGGTTTGAACGAAGAGAGGGTATATGTTCTATGTTCCAGGTTTTTCCCTCATTAGCTTCATTTTCGGCAATTGTTTGCGCTTGTTGCAGGTACTTGAATGCTTCAGGATACTTTCCTAAAAGGGTCAGCAAATATCCCTTGAATGCGAGGTGATAGGCTTCGTCGATTGGCTTGTCATTAGCTTTTGCAATGGCAATACTCTGTTCCCAATAAGCAAGCGATCGTGGTGCATCACTCTCGAGATAGTAAAAGCCTAATTTTCGTAGTACCTGGTAACGTTCCAGATCGGTTTTGGCCAGTTTAAGATTTTTGGCTAAGCTATCCGGCTGCAAGCCCCGGGCCATAACCGATGCAGGTATCAATAAAAGCAGTAAGATTTTAAAACAAAGTCTCATCGTATTTAACTATTAAATAGGGAGCGAAACAATAAACTCGGTAAACTCGCCTTCTTTGGTATTCACATCTATTTTGCCTCCATGCCCCTTAACCACCATATCATAGGTTAAACTCAAACCCAAACCCGTACCCTCACCGGTAGGTTTAGTGGTAAAAAATGGCTGCATTATCTTTTCTTTAATATGCTCCGGCATGCCCACACCATTGTCTTTAACTTTGATCACTACCTCGCCATTTTCGGTCAGGGTAGTTACGGTAACTTCGGGCTTATAGTCGCCTCCCATGTTTTTTTTCTTTTGGTTAACCGCATAGAAGGCATTGTTGAACAGGTTGAGCAGTACGCGGCCCAGGTCCTGCCCGATACCGTTGATCTTTGGCAGATCGGGATCAAAATGCGTCACCATCCCGATAGCTATCGGGACGGCATTGAAGATCTTGTCTTTTGCCCTTAAGCCGTGATAGGAGAGACGCATAAATTCATCGGCCAAAGCATTGATGTTGATCAGTTGTTTTTCACCACCGCCTGTTCGGCTATGTTGCAGCATGCCTTTTACAATAGCATCCGCACGTTTGCCATGGTGATTGATCTTTTGTTCGTTATCAAGCAGATCGCCTATCAGCTCAATTTCCAATTGGGCATCGCGTTCTGCAATTGGCTTTTCGGTTTCTGCCTTCAGCTCGGCCAAAATCTCCTGGTTAACTTCCGAGAAATTATTGACGAAGTTTAACGGGTTTTGGATCTCGTGTGCGATACCTGCTGTCAGTTCACCAAGCGAGGCCATTTTTTCCGACTGGATCAATTTGGTTTGTGCAGCCTTCAGGTCGCTCAGCGTATTTTCAACCTGTTTTTTGGCGGATTCCAGTTTATTAAAATCCTCATATCGAGCATAGGCGGTAGAGAAAGCATCGGCAAGCGATTGAACCAGTTCAATTTCATCCCGGGTCAATGGCTCTATATTTCCCACGTACAGCATGCCTTGTAAAAAAGGTAAAAAATGCAGATCCAGGCTGATATCAGGATGTTCTGTTACATACTTATCGGTAGAGGGTATGGTACCCTGGTTGACCAGGCTTTGGGTATAATTTGCAAATTCTTCCGCACTCCAATGGACAGTGGTAACTTGCTTTGCCCTCCAGGCTGTCGATAGCTGCGTTCCTATTCCGCTTGAATCAAAACGAATATTAAAGGTACTGATAGCTTTCCCATCGGCGGTTGACAGGTGCGCGTAAATGAGTTCCGCTTTTTCATCAATTATAAAAACCCCGCAGCGGATAAATGGGATGCCGAGGATCATCAGCTCGTTCCATACCAATGGCGTTATCCTGTCAAGGTCCTCTGTAGAACGCATGGAGGCTATTTCGCCGCGCACTCTATCCAGTGAGGCTTGTTTGATCGCCTCGCGGGCTTGTGCCTCGGCTTGTTGAAGATCGTTAAAACGGGTATAAGCGAATGAGAATACTGAAGTAGCGCGTTGCAGCAGGTCCCAGCTTTCGGCAGAGATCGCGCCGGGAGAAGCTGCACCCATATAACCGCCCGGAAACTTGCATAGGTGATAGCTACGATTGGGGATATGATCTCCATAGAACCCCTCGAGTAATTTAGACTGTTTGCTGCAATAGTTGATCCATTCCTTGCGGTTTTCTCCCTGCATCACAATAGACACCTGTCTTTTGTCCGATCGGTAGAACGCCAGCATTTGCTGGCCCACCCAGGTTTTGCTTAGTTCTACCGTCATATGGTCGGCTACACGTTGGTGCTCATCTTTTATTACATACCAGCATTCCGTTTTTTGAGTAGTTTCATTATGAAGATAGATTGAACTGGTTTCTAATTCCTCGACGCCAAGCAATGCCATTTCCTGCCTGAGCAGGCCGGCCACTTCGATCAGTTCGCCGGGTTTTTGCATTGCCAGTGATCGCGAACGCACCTTTTCCATCGCTACTTCTATTTGTGACCGGCGGGCTTGTTTCTCCGCATTTTGCAGATCCAGGTAACGGCGATAAGTTTGACTGAAAACGCCGGAGAACCTTTTAAAAAGATTCATTTCATCGTCCCTTAACGGACTAAGCGTAAAGGCAAAAATTGCCCCTTCCGGGAAAAAGAAGGCATAATTAGTTTCCCTTTCAGGCAGATTCTCCAGGTCAAATTTTGCTGTATATTCCGGCGAGTCGTTGATTGCCTTGTAATAGCTTTTGAGGTTATCGCCGGCAAGCTCGTACAATCTGATTTGCTCTTTATTTTTCCATGCCTCATGGATACCACTGAGTAGCGGGTGGATCATCATATCTATTCTTCCGATCCGCATTTGCACTTTGCCGGTTGTATTTCCCACCGCCGTCCAAACTTCCATGTGTTTAGTTTCATCAATGATTAGAATACCGCAACGGACCGTTTTTTCTATCCCAAGTTTTACCAGCTCGTCAAACATGGTCAACACCGTTTCGCCAACATGCTCGCTGTTGTGCATGGCCATAGTTTTTGCACGTACACGCTCCAGCGATAATTCAATTTGAGCCAGGCGGGCTTGTGCTTCCGCTTTTTGAAGATCAAGGAACCGGGTATAAGTACGTTCAAACTCAACAGCAATACGCCCCAGTATTTTGATTTCTTCGGGAGATAGCGATTTTTCAACCATTACCCCAAAGCAGCCATATTTCATAAAGGCTTCAACATAATACAATCCTTCTTTGAAATACTGCGGCTTCAATTGTTCTACCCCCTCTATCAATTCCTGCCAGGCCGCAAAGTAACCTGCAACGCCTTCCGGAGGTACCTGATATGATACTACCGGGTCGGTTCCTTTCCAATCGACAAGGCATTGTGCCGTGGCTGGTTCATTACGGTCGAGCGGGTAATCAATGGCTTTACTTTTAAAATTATTGGAATTATTTTCGGCCCAGGCTGCCCAGAAAATGTGGCGATCCTTTTCTTCATCCGGCAGCCACAAAAATGAAAATGCTGAACGAATACCTAACTGCAACACCTGTTGGTGAAATACGCGCAAAGTATCATCCAGTTCATTCGAATGCTGCATGATCATACTTTGCGTACGGGTGCGCTCTAAGGCCGCTTCGATCTGTGCCTCCCTGACCTGTGCCTCTGCTTTTTTCAGATCGAGAAAGCGGGTGTAGGTACCATCAAAAACTGCGGCAAAACGTTCCAATAACCGAACACTTTCAGCCGAGCGCTCTTCTGACGATTGTACATTGATCAATCCTTTAGAGAAAAAAGCCACGTTGATCACCCTTCGCTTTTCGTTAGGGTTGTGCTTTGCACCGCCCATGCTTTCGCGGAATTTGGTAAATGCATATAGCTCGTTGCCGCTAAGATCGATGACCAGCGAGGTTTTTTTAGCCTTCCAGCCCTGGTAGATCTTTTGGGTAACGTGCGGCTCATCTATCGGAAATCTAAAAACTTTATTGATCTGGCTGCCATACATCGTCACCCAATATTCGATGACCTTTTCTTCTTCATTGATCACCCCTATGGTTGCCTGATCGGGATTTTCGCCTAATTCTTTGAATTGTTGAAATAAAATGTAAACAGTTTCAGATAACTCATCGCTATTCTGCATCGCCATGGTACGTGCTCGAACACGTTCAAGGGCGAGTTCGATTTTTGATTCGCGGGCTTGAGCTTCTGCCTGTTTCAGGTCACTAAAGCGGGTATAGGTCTGGTCAAAAACCTTCGCGAAACGGCCGAGAATAGCGAGATTATCCGACGACAATGGTTCGTCCCCATCCACCTGCAAGCCCCCAAAATTGCTGAACGAGAAAGATAAAGTGACGCGTTCGGACGCGATCATTGCCTGCTTAATTTCTTCCGGGGTGTTTGCCGTTCCCGGCATACTAAATACCAGGTCATTTAGAACCCGCTTTTCCTCTCCTTGCAATTCGTAAACCCATTGCTGTTTTCTTTCCTTCCATGCTTCAATAAACGATTTATGATAGGCTATATCAACGAATTTGAATGTGGACAAAAATGCTTTTTCGGCAACCGGGTCCGCCATCCATACCGCGGCAGACGAAAAATCATACTCCATCAGCCAGATCATACACCGGGTAAACGTCATATCAAGTTTTCCCAGTTCGTTAAATAATGTAGTTACGAGGTCGGCCAGTTCGCCGGAGCTTTGCATGGCCATCGCCCTTGCACGAACACGTTCCAGGGCAAGTTCAATTTTTGATTCGCGGGCCTGCGCTTCGGCTAGCTGTATGTCAGCAAAGCGGCGATAAGCCAGGTCGAAAACATTACGGAAGCGTTTGAGTACTTCGAGCTTTTCGGCAGATATCGGAAGGAAAGTTGATATACCAATTGCCGCTTCTCCTACCGAATAGAAATAATAATAAAGCGATGTTGTTTTGTCCAGGCGTTCATCCGGGACTTCATTGTTGGTATTCCTGAATTTTTTCCAATTTTCAAGTTCAATGCCAGTTAGGGCTTCCTCAATAAAAGCATCATTTGTTTTCCGGATACCCTTAACAAATTGTTCCAGGATCGGGTCACCACTGTAAGGAATATGGTTGACAGTCCCCTTAGAAAAATCCGAATAGTCGTAGTCAATAATATAATTGCTGTTTAAATAGGTATGAACAATGACATTTCTTAGGTTGCCAAAATCAAGTTGTTGCAGTTCAAGGAATAATGATTCACAAATGCTTAAAAGGTCGTCAGGCTTGCGCATGCTCATAGCAACCGTACGCACCCTTTCAAGGGAGGCTTCTATCTGCAGGTCGCGGTTCTTTTCGGCTAACTGTTTTTCCAGTTCCGCATTTTTTATTTCGAGACTGTGTTCTTGCTGACTCTTCATACTATTTAGCTGATCGGAATACTTATAATCAACTCCGTTCCTTCACCCTCAACACTATTAACCTGTATGTTGCCTCCATGCCCTTTCACCACCATATCATAAGTTAGACTTAGACCCAAACCCGTACCCTCGCCTGTAGGTTTGGTAGTAAAAAATGGCTGCATAATTTTTTCCTTGATAGCATCCGGAATACCTATGCCGTTGTCTTTCACTTTGATAATTACCTGCCCATTTTCGGTGCTGGTGCTAACCGAAACTTCAGGCTTGTAGTTACCGCCCAGTGATTTCTGTTTTTGATTGACTGCATAAAAGGCATTATTGAACAGGTTGAGCAGTACCCGACCAATATCTTGCGGGATCGCATTTACTTTAGGTAGCCCGGCTGCTAAATGCGTAACAACTTCAGCATTAAAACTTTTGTCTTTTGCCCTTAAGCCATGATGGCTGAGGCGCAGGAATTCATCTGCCATTAGGTTGATATCGGTAGGTTCCTTTTGCCCCGTTGCGCTGCGTGAATGTTCGAGCATGCCTTTAACAATACTATCGGCCCTTCTGCCATGATGATTTATTTTTTCCTCATTGGCTATCAGATCACTGATCAATTCATTGGCCGTTTGCTCATCTTGCTCTGCCTTTGGTTTTAAATTTTCAGCCTGCAGCTCCTTCAGCATTTCAAGGTTTACTTCCGAAAAATTATTAACAAAGTTTAAGGGGTTCTGGATCTCATGGGCGATGCCGGCGGTTAGCTCACCCAGTGAAGCCATTTTCTCGGATTGTATCAGTTGGGTTTGCGTGGCTTTCAGATCGGAAAGCGTTTTTTCGAGATCATCGCGCTGTGACTCTATCTCCTCTTTTTGTTGTACGATCTCCTCATTCTGATGAAATAGCAAATTATTGACCTTTTGCTTTTGCCGGTTATTGCGGTAGAAGATTCCTGCTATCAACATAAATACAGCGATTGCAGCTAACAATACATAGGTTCTGATACGTGTTTGGGTCGCGGCTTTTTCTTTTTCCAGGTCTTGCGCATGCAATTGCGCCTTAAAGGATAGTTGCTGAAATTCGGCCAGATTCTTAACGGTCGCGTTAAAAATGCTGTCTTTTGCCATTAAAGCCAGGCCCTGGTATTTATAGGCACTGTCGGTTTTGCCATTCAATTGGTAGCTTTTATAGAGGTTATCGTAGGCTTTATCCCGGTCTTGCAGGCTTTGCATCTGGTTTATAACATCGAGCGTTTTTTTTGGCAAAATATAAGCTGGAGTCTTTTTGCTTTACTTTCAGATAATGATCGGCAAGTTCATTGTATGTCGTCGCTAAATTTGAAAAATTCTTTTGTTCAAAACCCGTATTGATCGATAGATGATAATATTTAAGGCCTTGATCTGTATTCCCCATTTTTAAATAAATGCGACCCATATTGGTATACACCAATCCCAGATATTTTGTAAACCCTGTTTTTTTGGCAATTTTTTCCGCAATTTGTTCCAGAACCAGCGCTGAATCAAGGCGATTAAGTTTTTCAAAGGTGTGCCCGAGATTCATATTGACCAAACTAAGTAAGCCCTGATCGTTTGCTTCAGTTGCCAGTTTTTTGGTTTCCCGGTACTCTGCTATTTGCTGCTCAATATTATTTGTTGCACCCATCAAATGCCCCAAATCATGATGGATACTTCCAAGTAAAAAGATACGCATCATGTGGTTAGGTAAGTTGTTGATATGGTTCCAGGTTTTTTGCTCACTGGCCGGGTCTTCAACAAGTTTGAGCGCGCGCTGCAGGTATTCCAGCGATTCAGGAAACTTGCCTAAATGCATCAATACATACCCGCTGCCATCCATCGCCCAGGCTTCGTCAAGCGCATGGCCATTTTTTTTCGCAAGGCTTGTTGCCAATTTGCTGAAATAAAGTGACGAATCTCTATTAGCTTCTGAAAAATAGTCGGCAAGGTCAAACAAACGCAAATAGCGTATGGAGTCGGTATTCGCTGTTTTAAATGCTTGCTTTAAACTATCCAGGTGGCTTTTTTGACCCATGCCTGAAAAAGGCAGCAGCAAAAACACAAATATTTTGATGAATTTTTTCATTCGATTTAAAGCGGTAACGTAATAGTAAATTCTGTGAACTCGCCCTCCCTGGTATTCACATCAATTTTGCCGCCATGCCCTTTCACGATGATATCATAACTCATCGAAAGGCCCAGTCCCGTACCCTCGCCGGTAGGTTTGGTGGTAAAAAAGGGTTGCATGATCTTGTCCTTAATGTTTTCGGGTATGCCCGGGCCGTTGTCTCTTACCTTAATTTCAACAGCGCCATCTTTCAGGCTGGTTGACATTTCCAGCGTGGGTTTGTAGGTTGCGTCAGCGGTTTTTTGCTTTTGCTGAACGGCATAGAACGCATTGGTCAGCAGGTTAAGCACAACCCGACCAACATCCTGTGGCACCATAGGTACTTTGGGTAGCTTTTCTTCAAAATTGGTCACCAGGTCGGCGTTGAACGATTTGTCCTTTGCGCGCAAACCATGATAGGCCAGGCGCAGGTATTCGTCGGCCAGTACGTTTACATCGGTCGGTTCTTTTTGCCCGCTGCTGGCCCGGCTGTGTTGCAGCATGCCCTTTACGATGCCGTCGGCGCGTTTACCGTGGTAGCCTATTTTTTCGAGGTTTTGTTTGATATTGCTGGATATATCCAGAGCTTCGTCAATTTCGCCGCGTCTCAATTCTTCGTCTAATTCCTCCAATAACTCAATGTTTACTTCCGAAAAATTATTGACGAAGTTCAGCGGGTTTTGTATCTCATGTGCAATGCCGGCGGTAAGCTCACCAAGCGAAGCCATTTTTTCCGACTGGATCAATTGCCGTTGCGTTTGCCTGAGCGAGATCAGCGTTTTTTTATTGGTTTGCAATTGCCGGTAGATAAAAACAAGCAATGCTGTTATGAGCGCCAGCACCACGAGTGAGCCCCAGAGTAAAATATTACGGCGACCGATCTCATATTCCTGTACCGCTTTTTCCTGCTTGAGTTGGGTAATGTGATTGCGTTGTGCTTTATCGTTCTGGTCAATTTCGTATTGAGCTATCTTAAACTGTTCAAGGTTTTTTTGCTGTTCTTCCGATAACAGAAAGTACTGATCGAAATATTTACCCGAGAGCTCCGGCTTTTTTTGCGACTTGTAGAAATCGCCCAATTCTTTTAAATATTTAAGTTGTAACGGCGTGTCTTTTGCATCAACCACTATTTGATAAGCTTTTAACAGGTATTTTTCAGCCAGGTTCAAATCGCCATTGGCTTTGTAATATTGGTAATACCCGAAATCAACCTCCATGTTTCCAAAGGCATTAACTGTTTTTAATGCTGCAGAATCAGCCATTTTTCTCACCCTTTCCAAAAATGGAAAGGCCATATCTGGTTCACCTTTTTTCAAATAAATAGCAGCTCTTAAAGCAGTACTTGTTGCTGTCCGTTGCGAACTAACCTGGGTTTGCGTCTTAATATCCAATGCATTCTGCTTCAATGCTTCTTCAAAATTGTTTTTGAAATAGGCAATTAACGTTAGCCCGTAATAACAGGTGCTCATTGAATTATTGTCATGAAGCTTTTGTGCAACAGGCAATATCAGGTTTATATATTGACCTGCTTTGTCGAGGTTGCCCCAATTTGCGTAGGTTATCCCTACAACACTGATGGAATTGGAATAATAAATAGCGCTGTACTGGCGAAATACCTCGGCCCCTTTTAAATAATTATTAAGGGCAAGGTTATTGGCTCCTTTGATCAGGTAATATCCACCGATGGCATGATAACATGGAGCGGTATTGAAGACCGGACCATTGACCAGGTAATACTCCAGTTTTTTACTGTAGTAGGCTAAACGCTCTTCCTGGTTGCCCATCAGGTTATACAAGATGCGCATGTTCATCAATAAGGGCAGGATCTGCTTATGCTGCTTATCAAACAGTTCGATAGCGGCCTGCAGACTTTGAAGCGCCTCAACGTATTGTTTGGCCCTCCAATGGGTATTTCCCTCGCCAATAAGTTGATAGGGTGCAGGGTCTATCAATTTTAAACGCTTATTTAAGACTAATAATGCTGGTACACGGTCGGGGTAATTAGTAACTTCACCCTCCCTGATAGGTGTAACGTCTACCAGTTTTTGCAAAAGCAACAGGCTGTCTTTTGGATCTTTTGTCACCGAAAGCAGCTTTTTTAAGGAGTCCATCGTTGGCCTGGCAAATTCATTTTGCGCAAAGCACTTACCGGCAAGTAAATAAAAGACTAACAGCAATAGAATTTTCTTCATCATAATTTTATTTATACAGGCAGGTAAACCCTAAACTCGGTAAACTCGCCTACTTTAGTATCAATTTCAATCTTTCCGCCATGCCCTTTTACTACAATATCATAACTTAATGAAAGACCCAGCCCGGTACCTTCTCCCGTCGGTTTGGTGGTGAAAAAGGGCTGCATGATCTTCTCTTTAATAGCATCCGGTATGCCCACGCCGTTATCCTTTACTGTGATCAGCACCTGCCCGTTGGCAAATGCGGTCGATACCGAAACTTGCGGCTTATAATCGGGACCTGCTGTTTTTGATTTTTGATTGACAGCGTAAAAGGCGTTGTTGAACAGGTTGAGCAATACACGGCCGATTTCCTGCTGGGCAATATTGATCTTTGGCAGCTTCTCGTCAAAACGGGTGAGAATCTCGGCATTGAACGATTTGTCTTTTGCCCGTAAACCATGGTACGAGAGTTTGAAAAACTCTTCAGCCAAAACATTCAGGTTGGTTTCCTGCTTTTCGCCGCTGCTGTTACGGCTGTGCTGCAGCATGCCTTTCACAATAAAATCAGCTCGCTTTCCATGCTGTGCGATCTTCTGCTGATTTGTTTTGATGTTTTCGGCCAATGCTTTCACTTCATCCAGGTTGCCTTTGGTTATCTCCTGTTCCATTTCATCGATCAACTCTGCATTGATCTCGGAGAAATTATTCACAAAGTTCAAAGGGTTTTGGATCTCGTGGGCAATACCGGCTGTAAGCTCACCAAGGGAGGCCATTTTTTCCGACTGTATCAGTTGCTTCTGGGTGTTTTGGAGCTCGGAAAGTGTTTTTTGTAAGGCGGTATTTGCTTTCTTACGTTGGGTGTTGGCAAATAAAAGGATGGCTGCGATGAGAGCAAAAACTCCCAGTACGCCAAGCAAACCATAAAAACGCACCTTATTTTGGTAGGCTATTTGTTCTGTCTCGATCGCCTGGCGGCGTTGGTCTTCATTATAGGCGAGGTTTTGTACCTGTAGCGTTTTCTGCTGGCTGAATAAACTGTCGCGGGCTTTAAGGGTTACCTGCTCATAGTCAAAGGCACTTTTATAATCTCCATTGGCCAGATATTCATCCGTAAGCAGTTGGGTTACACGCTGTACCTGGTCGGGGTTTCGATCAAGTTTGGCTTGCTCGAAAGCTTTTTTCCCGAAAGCAATAGAGGAATCGGCCCGCCCCATTTTTTGATAAGCCTCAGCAATTCGTCTGTAATCTTCACTTTGCAGATAATGGTTATTGATAGCACTCGAATCTGCTAAACTCTTCCGGTAAAAATTGATCGCACCTTTAAAATTGCCTTTTTTACTTTCAATGATGCCGAAATTGCGAATAAGGTATCCCAGGTTGTTCAGCACCTTGTGTTTCAATGCAAAATCATAATCGGTACGGGTAAAATAGTAGGCGGAATCCAACTTGTTCATGTCCATGTATTCCTTGCTGATATTATTCAGTTCTACCACGAGCAGGTCATCAAAATGGTATTTGGTTACTACTTGTTTAGCAGCATAATAGTTATCTAATGATTTTTTCGTGTCTTTTAAAGTGGAGTACGTTAGACCGCGCGAGTTATAGCAAGCCGCTACTGTCCGCATTTCATGGATAGCCAGCGCTTTTGGCAGGGCCTCAAATGAGACTTTCAAAGAACCAGGCAAGTCGCCGCTAACGTTTAAGTAATTGGATAAAATACTCAGGGCTTGCACTTCACCACGTACATAGTGTATTTTACGGGATAATGCCAGCGCTTTGCGGGAATACATCAGGCCTGAATCAACATTGGTAGTAAGGAAAACCGTTGCGGCTTTCATAAAGTAATATTGTTCAAGCGTTGTATCCTGTTTGTTTTTTTGGTAAGCCTTATTAAGGCTGTCTACTTTTTTATTCTGAGCAAAACTCTGGCAGCAAAAGCCTGTAACTATCATAGTAAACAATAGAAATCTTTTCATAAAGAGGGTTCGGGTTGAAGTTCCTCTATAAATGTAGTAAATCGCAGTAAAAAGAAAGAATCTGAGGAAGTTATGTAGTTTTTGATACTTAAGAACTAATTGGAATTAATGCGAATTTCGGAATGTTAAATGCGAAATTCTGAGGCTTCGAAATACGGAATGTTGAGTGCGGAATTTTATAAGTTCGAAATGCGGAATGTTAAATGCGAAATTTTAGGGGGGAAGCCAGGAATATCGGATTTATAGAGGGGAAAATCCGGACGTAAATTACCGAAAAACCTATAACTAAAATCCTTAAAAAAGCTCAATGATCGCGTACCCGGCGCTTTAAAACGCCACCGGCGGCTTCTTTGATGGTACTGGTAAAGATAAAAGCCTTGTGGTCGATCCCGTGTACCAGGTTCCTAAGCTTGTGTACCTCCATCCGGGTCACTACTGTGAAAATAATATCTACGGGTTGGCTTATATCAAAACTTTGCTTCAAAAAGCCGCGTTCGCCTTTGTAAACGGTTATACCGCGACCTAATTCCATCACAAGCCGCTCTTTGATGGTTTCACTTTCCCCTGAGATAATAGTAACACCTGTATATTCTTCCAAACCCTCGATCACGAAATGGCAGGTTCGTGACGCTGCGTAATAAGTAAGTATTGAATAAAGCGCGGTTGGCAATCCAAGCTGGATGCCTGCTATAAGGAAAATGATGATATTAATGCCAAGGATGATCTCGCTTATGGTAAAGCTGACGCGCTTGCCGGTGTACAGCGCCAATACCTCGATACCGTCGAGTGCGCACCCGCCCCGTATTGAAAGGCCAACACCAATGCCCATAAATACGCCTCCGAAAATACAGATGAGTAAGTGATCGGTGGTTACATGCTGTTCGGGCATGTACAACAGGCATAGCCCAAGACCTATAACAGCAGCCAACGTTTTTAAGGCAAACGCCAGGTTAACCTGTCGGGCCCCCATAACAATAAACGGAATGTTGGCTACCACAATAATGTAGGCTATTGGAATATGATAAGTTTCGGAGATGAGCAGTGAAATACCGGTAACACCACCATCAAAGAAATTATTGGGAACGAGAAAGCTCTTCAGCGCAAAACCGCAAAAAAGGATGCCGACAATAACGTAAACGGTATCAATAACACTGTGTGGTAGTCTTTTCATAACTGTTTAGGGTATCAGGGCTTTTACTTTGGCTAAATTTTCCTGCTTTTTAGCGTTGCGTAAATTTAAGGCAGTTTGCGTAAAATAGTGGTGTTCTTCTAAAAATTTAACTTGTATGGCATTCCAGGCGTCACGGTCGGACAAGCCGCGTTCATTGTAAAATTTATCGCCGATATCAAAAAAATCGTCCCGGCCCAGGTAGTCGAGGTCGGCATCAGCCAGTATCTCCTCCAGCTTGTTATGTGGTGTTTGCGGTATTCGGGTTGCTTTTATCATCCCGCAAATTTTGTCGATCTGTTCGGGCGAGTAACCAAAGTCCGGCAAGTATTCTATTGCAATACTACACGATTCCGCTTCATGTTCATTCAGCGTGCGCAGGTATCCGCTATCATGATAAAAGGCAGCTGTAAGCAATAGCGTCAATTCTTCGCCCTTGATACCCTCTGCAATGGCAATACTTTCAGTTGCTGCATGCACATCGTGTGTATGATCGGCATTGTGGTAATAGTAATTTCCGGGTAACTCGTTAGCTATTTTATTTAATATAAATTCCCCGGCTTGTTCCAATAGCATCTAAATATTCTTTTTCTGTTGGCTAAAGATATAAATCTTGCGCTATTAATTACAAAATGACCACCTTACTTAACAAATTCCAAGGTGTATTCCGATACATAGTCGCCTTTGTCTGCATAATTGTCCTTGTAAAACAGCCGTGCTTTTTGACCCAAACGTATTGATGAAAGCTTGTTTTTGCCGTTAGCCACGCCGCTTTCAGGCTGCAATGAAGGGTACCAGAGTGTATGCCCTGGTTTGCTTACCAAAAGTTCGGGTGTCGACCAATCCTGCGAGTTGCTACCAGCGCCCAGATCGGCATGCTTGTTAAAGGAAACATAGATGCTGCTTCCCACCCATGATGGGCCCTCAGCCTTTGCCATGAGCATCACCCAGCAGTTTAAGTAAACATTCCAGCTAACGGATGGCCCCCAATAATATTTGGAAGTCGGCGAGGATGTGGGCCCTCCTCCTTGCGACAAAGGAATTTGCAGAGAGGCTACCGGCTTACCTGCCCGATTATAGGCGGCGTAAAATCCATTACCGTCCCATCGGCGGCCTTTGCCTTCAGGCTGATCAAGGTCATTTAATGCGATACGGGCCACGCTGATGCATTGCCCCTGCCATTCTGTTTTTGGGTTATAGCTGCTTTCGGAATAGTTGCCGGGATAGCCATATTCGCCATAAAACAAATAAAGATATTTGCCACTTGCCACAGCCGAAGGGTCGCCGGTGCCACCCGCAAAGTTAACAGCCGTATTATGTGGTTTCAGAATAAGCCGGGGCTGTTCATCTTCAGTAAAAATGCCTTTGTTGGTCCAGCTTTTACCACCATCATCAGAGCGCATGATACCAATCCGACATACCGCCGCTGCCGATGCCGGGCCTTTGAGGCCCTGGGGCCAGTTGGCGTCAATATAACCTTTACCGGTTTTGGCATCATAGGGCAGGGTAGCGGGGTAGTTTTCGTTATGATAAAGTGCGTAAAGCTTTTTCCCGCTTTTGTCGTCACTGTCCTGGTAAACTGATTCAAACCAAACGGCGCCATGTAAACCTGGTGTGCCGGGCTTAACGTTTGGCGGCATTTTGGGCACGGTAAAATCGCTGGGTTTACTGGCAAATGCGGCATCAATAGTAGCGCCATCGGCATACATCAAATTGTTGGAGTCGCCCCAAAGCGGGTCCTCTCCATATTTGCCGGGAAATATCCGGAAGGTATCGGCTACCCAAACTTCCGACATGTTGCAATCGACAAAAGAATTGAAAGTTGCTGCCGGGTTTTTATTAAGTATGAAATGTTTTTTTGGGGCGGGGTGCCTGCTACTATTAAAGGAAGCGCCGATAAAAAGTGATGCAGCTAATACCAGGATTGAAATTAAAAAAACTCGTGTTCTGTATAATGGCATAAATAAACATCTGATGATAACGCGTCAACTTCACTTCGATGATCACCGGCTTTAACCTTTCATCTCCTCTTGTATCGCCCTGATAAATTCGTTGCTATGGCGCGTACCGATGATATAAACCAGCCCGTCGCGGTCAGTAAGGTATAAGGCATCTTTGCCTGAAGTATAAAAACGAATGGTGCCTTTTTGATGCAAGTTATAAACCGGGTTATTGAAAAAATAACGGCTATAAATACCTTTTTCAACTTTAACAATACTGTTCAGATCGATCTTTACCAGGCGAGTTGTCCAAAGTCCGTCAATCAACACACTGCCATTGATAACACGTGTGCGGAAATGCAGGAAAAACCCCATAATGATGGAAATAGTAATTATACCAAAGCCTGCCACGGCAAGGATATCGGCTTTCTCGTTTACATCAGTAAAAAAATTGAAGGTGTAGGCAGCGAAACAAAACATTGCCAGTACCAGGCGAATTGTAATCGGTATCCATTCGCGGCCCAGGTATTGTTTTTCGATGAAAACGGGTTTGTCGCTCATTTATTTAATTTGAAGATTTGAAAATTTGGTAATTTGAAAATAAATCGATTTAACGATTTGAAAATTTGGTAATTTGAAAATAAATCAATTTGAAGATTTGGTGATTTGAAAATGAAATGTTGGACACAGTTTATCTGTCAATCTTCAAATTTTCAAATCACCAAATTTTCAAATTGAAACCAGTTCGAAGATAGTAACTTTTTTAGTTTTTGCGCTTATTTTGTAACGGTTATCGGGGCGGTATCCGGCAACCCAAATGATGTCACCATTGCCGTTGAGCAATATTGGTATCTTTGTTTTATCGACCAGCGGAATTTTCAGGCCGACAAAAAAATCACTCAGCTTTTTCCTGGTTTTCATGCCGAGGGGGTAAAAATGATCGCCTTGTTGCCAGGGGCGAACAGTAAGCGGATAAACCAGCAGTTGTTCATCTATCGATGCCGAATGCGGGTCGTTTTTCACGACTAACAGTTCATCGGGCTGTTTAATTCGCAACAGGTAATTACCAAATTTTATCTCGTGCTCATCGCGACTTATGCTGATAGCACCTGGTTCGTTCCCGCCTTTTGGCGACAATATCAGGTATTCCCGATCAAGTAATAAACTATAGCTGGCCGATTCGAAAACACGACCCGGATGTTTATCAAGTGAACTGATGACATCTGCAACGGTGGTCTTATTGAATCCAAAGTCAGCAAGCAAGCCATTAAGTAACAGGCTTTGGGGTTTTAGTGTTTTTATGGCCTCAATCGCGATATAAATGGCTTCATTTCGCGGAGTAAGCAATGTTGCTTTTAATCCTGATAGCGTATTATCCAGCAATTCTTCCAGTCCCCGAAAGTGTTGAAGGGTTTGTTCGAAGGTATCTTCCAAAGCGGGATTTAGCTCTTTCAACTTCGGAATCACTTCAAGTCTGAGCTTATTTCGCGCATATTTAGCTGAGGCATTGGAACTATCCTCGCGATAAGGCAGGTTGTTGTCTTCAACAAAAGTGGCAATCTCCTCACGCTTTAAAAACAGCATAGGGCGCACCAGCTTGCCATTTTTTGGTAAGATGCCATGCAAACCGGCAATGCCGGTACCCCGGATTAAGTTAAGCAATATAGTCTCGATCGCGTCGTTTTGATGGTGCGCAAGCGCGATGACATCGTAGGCTGCTTCCTGACTGATCTGCTTAAACCAATGGTATCTTAAATCCCTTGCTGCCATCTGGATCGAGATTTTCATTTCGGCAGCATAAGCTTTGGTATCAAAATTGGTGGAGTAAACCGGAACACCGAGCTTTTCAGCCAATCCTGTTACAAAGTTTTGATCAGCATCGGATTCGCTTCCGCGCAATTTAAAATTACAATGAGCAATGCCGAATACATAACCGGCGCCTTTGAGCAAATGGGCCAGTAATACCGAATCCATGCCGCCACTTACTGCGACCAGGATGCGATGCCGGCGAGCGAAAAGCTTATTCTTTTCAATAAAATCAACAAAAGGCTCTACCGGCAGCATCGCCAAAATTATTAATTTAATAAGCTCATACAAAAAAGTAATTTTGCCCCGTGATTAAATACCTGTTATCCCTTTTATTGCTGATGGTAGCTTCGGCTGTTTTGGCCCAGCAAAAATCGGTTATAAAGATCATTAAATCGTCAAGCCTCCAAAACACAAAAATCAATGGTATCGATATGTTGAAAGTATATGATGCCATTTTTGAGCAGGACTTTTCGACATTGCAGAGTGATAGCGCCTATTTCAACCAGAAGGCAAATACCTTCGACGCTTTCGGCCACGTGGTGATCACGCAGGGCGATACCATGCACATTTATTCGGATAAACTCAATTATGCCGGCAATACCAAGATCGCGATATTGACAGATAATGTGAAGATGGTTGACAAAGATGCGGTACTAACCACTAATTATCTTACTTATAATACGGCAACACGCATTGGTACTTATACCGGCGGTGGCAAACTGGTTAATAAAGACAATATCCTGACCAGCACCAATGGCTATTATTTTGCCCATACCCGCGATTCCTATTTTCGTTATAATGTTCGATTGGTGACACCTGACGCGCTTACGGTTACTGATACGATGCGCTATAACTCCGGAACCAAGATCGCTTACTTTTATGGGCCAACTAATATCTATGGTAAAAAGAAGGGAAAGGACAATGACACGCTTTACACCGAGAATGGCAGCTATAATACCAATACCGAGCAGGCTTTTTTCGGCAAGAAAAACCTTTATCGGCAAAATACCAAAACACTTACCGGCGATAGTTTATTTTACGATCGTAAGAAAGGTTTCGGACATGCCATCAACCACATCATATTTAATGATAAAGAACAGAAAATGACCCTCAAGGGCGATCTGGCAGATTATTTTAAATCGATCGAGAAAACTGTGGTTACAAAAAATGCTTATGCCGTAATTGTAACCGAGCAAAAAGATACCAGCAAGAATGATTCACTTGCGCATAAAATTACGCCCGCCGATACTGCTAAAAAAATCATTAGCGACCCTGTTAAGTTACCGCCCGCAAAAGTGATAGGAGCTTCGGGCGCAGGACAAAACAATACCAAACCGGTTCTACAAAAAAGCCCCGTAAAACCAACCCTTAAACCCCTGGCGGCCAAAAGCCCTTCATCGGCAAAGAGCGATACATCAAAAGCAAGTAAGAAGGGCGGCCAGCTTGCAATGATCAAACTGCCCATCGACTCTTCATTCCATAAGAAAGATACGACCCGAATGAAACAGGATTCGATCTTTATTTCCGCAGATACATTAGTGACGCAGATCCTTACCTATAAAGAGCAAAAGGACTTGCAGGAAAAGATGCGACTAGCTCATATTAAAGATACAAGCGTACGCCCCTTGTCCGTCGTGATCAAGGGGCCTGTTAAATATATCGAACAAACGCCACCGAAGATGTTACCTGATACCTCTGTTTTTCACAGGCATATTTTTGATGGATTTAAGACAAAGGAATATATAACAAAGAAAACGGCAAAGAAACCGGCGATAAAAACCAATAATGCTGTAGCCGGTGCCGATTTGAGCGCTCAACCTGTAAAAAAATTAAGCAAGCAGGATAGTATTCGTCTATCAAAACAGGTTGATTCGGTATTCCTGACACGAAAGGTAACCTTGCAGGATACGGCAAGAGTGAGAATTCTGAGCGCTTTTCATCATGTTAAATTATTTAAGTCGGACTTGCAGGGTATAGCTGATTCAACTTTTTATAGCGCTGCTGATTCAACCATTCGCCTTTATACAAATCCGCTGGTTTGGACCCAGGGTTCGCAATTGGCTGCCGATACCATCAACCTGCAAATGCGCGACAAAAAGCTCAACAATATGGAGCTTTATCCTAATGCATTTATTGTAAATATCGAAAAAGACGATTCGCTGCATTTTAACCAAATGGCGGGTAAACGCATGCGGGGCTTCTTCAAAAATGACAAACTTGAAAGCATGTTCGTTTTCGGGAATGCCGAGACCATCTATTTCGCCCGGGATAGTGCAAAGAAACAGGTAACGGAAATGCAACGTTCGCTGAGCAGCCGTATCCACATCAGGTTTAAAGATGGAAAAGTGTCAGCTATGACCTTTTCAGCTAAGCCAGAACATCGGTATGCGCCACTGAACAAGTTTACGGAGGAAGATAAGACCTTGAAAGGCTTTACCTGGAAACCGAAAGAACGACCGGTTTCCAAAGAATCGATATTGCCATCATACCACAAAAAATCAGCTGACAGCAAGAGCAAAACAAATAAACCACCCGGCAAGGGAAAAAGTACTGATAAGAATCCGCCAGGAAAAAATCAACCGGCTATAAGAGCCGTCGGCGATACGAGCAACAATAAGAACGGCAATGGCGTAATTTTACCATTAAAAACGGATAGTTTGCAAAAAAGACTGGATACTTTAAAAAAAGTTATTGATACAGCTAAACTTAAAAAAACTTTCGTTAAGCCTTTGAAATAGTGTTTTGTTGCAAAAAGGCCACTAATTTTTCGACTGCCCTTGCCCTGTGGCTCAATTTGTTTTTTTCTTCCAGACTCATCTCAGCAAATGTCCGGTCGAAGCCCTCTGGTTCAAAAATAGGATCGTAACCAAAACCGGCATTTCCCGATCGCTCATGGCGAATATGACCGCTTACTGTCCCTTCGAAAAAGTATTCGGTACCCTTCCATATCAACGAGATAACGGTAATAAACCTCGCCCGCCGATTTTCCAGGTGTTCAAGGTTGGTCAATAGCTTATCTATATTAGCACTATGATCGCCATGTTTGCCGGCATATCGTGCCGAAAAAACACCGGGTTCCCCTTGCAGCGCTTCTACTTCCATTCCGCTATCGTCGCCAAAACAATCAAGGCCATATTTTTCAAAAATAAAATGGCTTTTGATCGAAGCATTTTCACTGAATGAGCTCCCATTTTCCATGATCTCGTCATAGCATCCGATATCATCGAGGGTTTTCAGATCGATACTGCCGCCGAGTTTTGCAGTTACCTCTTCTATCTTATTCAGGTTGTTGGTAGCAAATACGAGTTGTTTGGGCATTCTATAAAGTTTTTACCTGCTCCCAAAATGCTTTTTTGTTAATGTTATTATCCATCATTTCACTAAAAGCATAAGTGTGCAAAAGTTTTACTCCATTAATTTCTTCAATTACATTAAACTTTGCAGGCGGCAAAGCTTCCGGAAGGGCATCTTTGCCCAGTAAAACGATGGTCTTCGGATGAAAAAAGGTTTGGATATCACCATAGACCGGGGCATTTTGCCTGGCAATATTGACAATAGCAACATCCTCAAGACTCAATTTTTTGGCTGTAAGAATACTTTCAAGCGCTACAAGATGATCGTCCTGAATGAATTCATGCAAGGGGTAATGAACCAGCAAAACGAAGTTTTTTTTATTTGAACCGAGGTAATTAAAGCTTAAAGGAAGCGTTTTTATTTCGGGTGTTGGGGTAGCTGAAATTGAATATAGTGGCTTATCTTCATCAAGCAGGTAAATTTCATCCGGCAAAATAAAATGCAGGGCATTAGTGTCTTCAACTTTCACTTTTAACAAATTTTAACCAAAAATAGTTAATTGTTAGCGCCATTATGAGCATATTCGCACAAAATATTCATGCGCTTGTGCCGATAAATTTGCACCTTTGCATGTTTTGTACATAGATAAATAGATGAGAAAATTCGGGATAACCCTTGTATTAAGTTTGGTTTTAGGCGTATCGTTCGTCAGCGCACAAGCTCCGCGCAACTTAGATAAAATTGTAGCTGTAGTAGGGAGCAGCATCGTACTTAAGTCTGACGTTGAACTGCGTTACGCTAATGCTTTGGCTTCTGGGATGCAACCCAATGAATCGTATAAATGTGATATTGTCCAGAATTTTATTACACAAAAGCTGCTCGCTCAACAAGCGGTTATTGATAGCGTTACTGTAAAAGACGATGAAGTGGATAATGAAGTGGACCGCAGGATGCGTGCTATGATCTCACGTGCCGGTGGACAGGACAGGCTGGAAGGCTTTTTAGGCCGTTCTGTCATCCAGTACAAAGACGAGATCAGGGATGATATCAAAGAAAACATGGTAGCACAGCGTATGCGTGGTAAGATCACCGAAAAAGTGAGTGTTACTCCGCTTGATGTGCAGAATTATTTTAAAAAGCTGGCAAAAGATAGTTTACCGACATTTAATAAAGAGGTAGAAGTTGGCGAGATCGTTTTTCAGCCTAAGCTTGACCATGATGAAAAAGAAGTTTACAGGCAAAAGGCCGAGGAATTACTGGCCAGAGTAAAAAAAGGCGAGGATTTTGGCAACCTGGCCCGTCTTTATTCAAATGATACCGGTTCGTCGCCAGACGGCGGTGATTTGGGTTTTGCAGATCGCAGCACTTTTGTAAAGGAGTTTGCAGCCTGGGCATTTAAGCTTAAAGCAGGCGAAATATCGCCGGTATTTGAAACAGATTTCGGATTCCATTTTTTGCAGGTGATCGAACGCCGTGGCGAACAAGTGCATGTGCGTCATATTCTGATCATGCCGGTAACTACTCAGCAGAGTCTGGATCGAGCCAAGTTGAAGGCTGACAGTGTTTATTTGTTACTGACAAAAAACAAAAACGTAAATTTTTCAGCGGCAGCAAATTATTATTCAGATAATAAGGAAACAAAATATAACGGCGGTATGATGCTGAACGCGGATAATGTTGAAACGCGTTCAACTTATATCCCAACTGATAAATTAGACCCATTGGTAGCACTTACAGTGGATACCATGAAAGTGGGCGAGGTGTCAAAGCCTGCGGTATTTACCGAACAAAATGGCAAAAAGAATTACAAGATCCTTTACCTGAAATCGGAAACTGACGCACATAAAGCTAATTTGAAGCAGGATTATCCCAAAATTAAAGACTCCGCACAGGAAGACAAGATCAACCGGACTATCAGTGAATGGTTCGAAAAAAGAAGGAAAGAAACCTTTATCAAGATAGATCCCGAGTTTGCTATTTGTCCGCAGATAAAAGGTTGGGCCAATACGCCAATGGCTGTACAATCATCCAAAACTCCTTGATCCTATGCAATATAGTACTGATGTTGAAGCTGCCGATGCGCTGAAAGAAGCCTACCGGCAAATAACTTCAGAGATCGGCAAAGTGATCGTCGGTCAGGACGAGGTGGTCAAGTCTGTCCTGATATCGATCTTCAGCAATGGTCACTGCTTGCTTGTTGGCGTACCCGGATTGGCAAAAACTTTGCTGGTGCAAACCGTCTCCCAGGTGCTCGACCTTGATTTTAACAGAATACAGTTTACGCCTGACCTGATGCCTTCAGATATCATAGGATCGGAAATATTAGGCGAGGACCGGAACTTCAAATTTATCTCGGGCCCGGTGTTTGCCAATATCATTCTTGCCGACGAGATCAATCGTACCCCGCCGAAAACACAGGCTGCATTATTGGAAGCAATGCAGGAAAAGTCAGTTACCGTGGCTGGTGTCACCCATAAACTGGCAAAGCCCTTTTTTGTACTTGCTACCCAAAATCCGATAGAACAGGAAGGTACCTACCCGCTGCCAGAAGCGCAATTGGACAGGTTTATGTTTAACGTTGCCTTAGATTATCCGAGTTTAAAGGAAGAGTTGCAGATCGTGAAAAACACCACCAGCAGCAATGTCCCTGAGGTAAAAAAAGTGCTGAATGCAGCTCAGATCATTTACTTTCAGCAATTGGTACGCAATGTGCCAGTCGCGGATAACGTACTTGAATACGCCGTAAAGCTGGTTTCCAAAACCCGCCCGAATGGTGAGCTGGCCACCGCAGAAATAAAACGCCTGCTCAACTGGGGTGCCGGACCGCGCGCCTCGCAGTTTTTGATCCTCGGAGCAAAATGCCACGCGGTGATCAACGGCAAATACTCTCCTGATATTGAAGACGTGCAGGCCATAGCAAAACCCGTACTCAGACACCGTATCATTCGCAGCTATCATGCCGAGGCAGAAGGTTTGTCTGCGGACGCGATCATAGAGAAGTTGTTGTAAAGTGACAAGTTAACTGGTGATTAGTTAACTTGTAATTTTGTTGTGAGTTAGGAATCTGTTAGATTTGACTAACCTAAACAAATTATCATGCGAAGCTTTATCGATCTTGAAGCCTGGAAAAAATCGCGACTTCCACGGAATCAAATCTCATTATTAGTAAAAACCTTCCCTCTTCAGGAAACTTACCGGCTAACAGATCAAATTATACGGTCATCTCGTTCAATTGGTAGTAACATCGCAGAAGGGCATGGAAGGTACCATTACAATGATTCGAAAAAATTCTTTACTACTGCTCGCGGCTCCGCTTCGGAAACAATTGATCACCTTATCATTGCACTCGATGAAAGGTATATCGACAACCAAACTTTCGAGAGTTTGAAAACAATTTGCGAAGAATGTATGAAACTAATTAACGGAAATATCAACTACCTTAAGAACCAGGACGGCAAAGAATAATTACCGGATAAACCTTCCCGGGTTACCCTACGGGGCATTTCCCTAATCACAAATTAACAAATCACCAGTTAACTAATCACCAGTTAACCAACCACCTATTGCTCCACTGCCGAAAACACTTCCAGCAATATATTCCATCGGTGGTTCTCATCGATCTCCCAGATCCTGACGTAATTGTAATCGCTCACCACATCACCTTTTTTGATGCGGGCAGTGCCATAACTATAAGCCAGATCGTTGCTGCTGGCGCGGCCAACGTTCAAAGTTGTTGCGGTAATATTGATGCCTTCATTACCGATAAACTTCATGATCTTATCGGGTCCGGTGATTGGCTCAAAACCAGGGAAGTAGTAACGGCCTTCAGGACTCAGGAATTCTTTATAGCTTGCCAGTGACGATTTGGTCAGTTCCTCATTAAAGGTTTTATCAGTTGCTATAATAATTCCTTTTCCGGCAAATGGGTCTTTAGAGGGTCCGGTATGTTTTGAAGTATCAGGCTGTTTAAAATCGATCAGTTCTTCCTGATCAGATTCCGGATGCTGAACGCCAAGGTCGATCAGTAACTTCAGTTTGTTATCGGCCGGATCGAGGCGCCAAAGCGAAACATAGTCGCCGTAAACCTTGTCATCATCGCTTGATTTATCGTTTTGATAGGTATAAGGCCCGGCACTAAATGCCAGGTCGCCATTAGCTGATATCCGCGCAAATTTAGGCTCCCATTTTAAGGTACCCGGTTGTTTATCGATCGAACTATAGAAATCGGTGATCTTAATAACTCTTGGTTTGAATACGATGCCCTCCGGATCGGCTACTGCAAGGAAAGCATCTTTTATGCCTTTTCGTTCAACAAGTCTGTTAAAAGCCTTTTCGGCATCAATTACTTTGGTTACATCAACTTGTGTCTTCTGCGCAAAGGCAATGATATGACAAAATAGAAACGCAGCTACGACTAAAATAGTTCTTCTCATGCAGGTACCGGGATTATTGGCGATTGTTTTCAATTTTAGCAAAACTGCCTTATTTAATTCAGGTTAAAACCGAAGAATTAACGGAATTATAAATTATAAAGTACAAATATCTTTTTTTTGTTTGGATTTCAAATTTTGTTCCAGCTCGTTCCTTCTTTTCCATCCATCAGCTGAAACCCTATTTGCTGTAAGCCTATCCTGATCTTATCGGAAGTAGCATAGTCTTTATTGCTCTTAGCCTCATTTCGCAGGTTTACGATCATATCCATTACCTTCGGCAAGTCATTATTGGCCAGTTGTTCGTTCTTTAAACCTAAAACGTCCTCTACAAATTCTTTCATTAACTTACGCAACAAAGTCAGGTTTTCGGCATCTATCTTTAGTTTTCCATCTTTTACCGAATTAATGATACGCGCGGCTTCAAATAATTCCGCGATCAGCACAGGACTGTTGAAATCGTCATTCATAGCGTCATAGCAGCGCTTTTGAAGCGGAGAAATATCAATTTCCCCATCCGCCGAAGCCTGCAGGCCTTCTAATATCGAAATAGCATTTAATAGCCGCTTAAACCCCTTTTCGGAGGCTTCCATAGCTTCGTTACTGAAATCGAGCGTACTGCGGTAATGCGCCTGCAACATAAAAAAGCGTACAGTCATCGGGGTATAGCCTTTGTTCAATAATGAATGGTCTCCAGTAAATAACTGTTGAGGCAAAAAACTGTTTCCCAGCGACTTTGACATCTTTTGACCATTGACGGTCAGCATATTGGTATGGATCCAGTATTTTGCGGGAATTTTTTCGCATGAGGCCATACTCTGAGCGATTTCATTGGTATGATGGGTTGGCATCAGGTCGATACCGCCCCCATGGATATCAAACTGCTTACCCAGGTATTTATTACTCATGGCCGAACATTCGAGGTGCCAGCCCGGAAAGCCCAAACTCCAGGGTGATGGCCATTTCATCAGGTGCTCGGGTTTGGCTTTTATCCAGAGAGCGAAGTCGAGTTTACCCAATTTTTCATCCTGTCCACCCAGGTCGCGGGTGTTGTTGATCATGTCTTCCAGGTTACGGCGATTTAAGATGCCGTAATCGTGGTTTTTGCTATACTTTTCTACATCAAAATAAACTGAACCATTGATCTCGTAGGCAAAGCCAGCTGCCAGTATCTTCTGTACCAATTCAATTTGTTCGATGATATGACCGGTTGCAGTAGGTTCGATACTCGGTGGCAGCACATTAAACACCTTCATGGTGTCATGAAAGTCGATCGTGTATTTTTGTACGATCTCCATCGGCTCTACCTGTGCAAGTTTGGCCTTTTTTTCAATTTTATCTTCTCCTTCGTCGCCGCCATCGCCCTCCAGGTGTCCGGCATCGGTAACGTTACGTACATAACGCACTTTATAGCCCAAATGGGTCAGGTAACGGAAAATAAGATCGAATGATATGAAGGTGCGGCAATTGCCCAGATGGACATCACTATATACAGTTGGCCCGCAAACATAAATACCCACATGGGGCGGGGAAAGCGGTTCGAATAGTTCTTTTTTACGGAATAAAGTATTATAAACAAACAGTTTTTGTTCCATACGCCAAACTTACGATTTTTAGCGCGGATGCTAAATGAACGTTAACCTGCTTCGAAGATTTTTACTTTATAGTGTATTGTTTGACTGGAGCCGGAGCCGTTTGTTGAATATCGAATACTGAATAACGAACACTGAATATCTAAGGGGTAAATAACTTCCTTCATCATTCAATATTAAAACCACAATGCTATATCTTGACGATCAAAGCACTAGGTCGCTTCGAACCGGGTAATGATCCGAAAGTTTTTTTTCAATGACCTTGTAATTAAGCACCCTAAAATCCTTAGTGGCAAGGATATAATCGATCTGAAAATTAGGAAAGCTTCCATTATAGGTGCGCACAAAGCCAGAACCTTTTTCGACAAAGGCATTGTTTAGCCCGGAGCTCATTTCATGGACGGCAAAGGAAGCCGGTGTGTCGTTAAAATCGCCCGATATCATATAGGGATAAGGGCATTGCCCGGTATGTTCCCTGATCTTGTTTACCTGCTCGCTGCGTTTTTGAAAAGCGGTCTTTAACTTGCTGCCCAGGCGAAATGCCGACCCCTTTTCGGGTTTGTCGCCGGTTTGTGCAACATTGTTAAGGTAGCGGTAGTCATCCGGGTCAAAGCGGATCGATTGCAGGTGAACGCTGTAAAACCGAAATGTTTTATCCCCTTTTTTCAGATCCACGTAGATGCACTGATTTTCGCTCGAATGCTCGGATAATTGGATCAGGCCATGCGCTACAATCGGAAAACGCGAGAATATCGCCATGCCTATCGCTTCATCCTGGTTGCTGCGAACCTTTTCAAAATAATAAAACCTGGTACCCATAATGCGTTCGATGGAATCGAGCATATCATATTGCCCTTTATTGCGGGTATAGAATTCCTGTAAACCTATAACATCTGGTTTTTCGTCTCTGATGATCTGCAGGATCTCCTGTTTGGTCGACAGGTCGTTCTTTGATCCATAGCGTTTGAAATTGTGAACGTTATAGGTCATGATGCGTATCAAACCAGCCTGAGCGGTGTAACTATCAGAATCGCTAAATCGAAGACCTATATTTTGGTTTAGTATTTTCCATCCGCCCGCGATACACAAAACTGACAACAAAGCATATTTCCAATTGCGAAACAACCACCAACAAATCATCAACAGGTTACCTAATAACAAGAATGGGTAGGCTAAACCGAAAAAAGCTATCGGCCAGAATTTTGCGGGGCTGGTAACCGGCGCCAGGTAACTTAAAAGCAATGCGATGCAAAGCAGGATATTGACCCAAAGCAAAAACCTGACAATAAATGCCTGCTTTTTTCTAGCCTTCATTGTTTTTACTGGCTCTGAATAGTATTTCTTTTTCCTGTTTGCTGAGGCTATCGTAGCCTGATTGCGAGATCTTGTCGAGTATACGATCGATATCTTCCTGTCGTGGGATTTTGCTGCTGGCTTTTCCGGGGTTATTTGCCGCCACCTTCAGCTTCGATCTTTTTTTGAATAGCTTATTGAAGAAAGCTACCATATCATTGCCACGTTGTAGTTCTTTGATGTAAAGGAAGCCAAATAAAGCGCCGCCCAGGTGCGACAATTCACCGCCGGCGTTGAAGCCCGTGATGCCAAAAAAGTCGACCAGGATCACAAATAACACGATCCATTTGAGCCGTACCGCACCGATAATGAAAATATAAACTTCGTAATCAGGCAACAAGGTAGCTGTTGCCACGATTATGGCCATGATCGCAGCGGATGCCCCCTCCAGCGTAGCGATGTTGGCTTCGTGAACAAACAAAGGGGAAATATTATAAAAAAGCACATAAAAGAACGCACCGGCCAGGCCGCCGAGGATATATAAACCCACCACCCGGTGTGTGCCCAGGTATTCTTCAAATATTTGCCCCATCCAGTAAAGCCATAGCATATTAAAAAGGATATGAAAAATATCCACGTGCATGAACATATAGCTGACCGGGGTCCAGAAGCGGCGCAAAAGTAAAGGGAGGAAGGAGGGTAGTGTAAGGTAATCGTCAGTTACAGAACCTATAAAATTGTGCCCCCTGCCCAAAAATAAAGGTTCGAGTGTTGCCGGAATATGGATCACCAGGAATACAATAATATTGATCCAGATCAACAGGGTAGCCCTGCTGCCTGAATGAAGCATCTTTTGTTGTATTCTTTGCCAGGCTGTACTCATATTATGTATTTGCTGTTGGTAAGGTATCTTTTAATAAAAAGTGTCTTTGCGTTTTGTTCCCCAATATTTTATCAATATAAAGCCAAAAATAGCGCCGCCAATATGGGCGAGGTGCGCTACGTTATCGCCGGAAGTTTGACGAATACTCGAATAGATCTCATATATGATATAAACTGAGATAACGTATTTTGCTTTAACCGGAATGGGTATAAAAAATATCAACATCTCCATATTGGGATACAGTGTTGCAAATGCTACTAATACGCCGAATATTGCGCCCGAAGCACCCAGGATCGGACTATCATAGATATCGCCAATTTTCGAAATAACCTCGGGGCTTGCCGTTGTATCTTTGAGTACGACGAATGAACCTATCAATTGATGTATTTCGATCGCCTGCACTACCCATTGTAAAGCAATTGCACCAATACCGCAGATGAAATACAAATTAAAAAAACGTTTTGAACCCAGGCTGTATTCTAATATCGGCCCAAACATGAAAAGCGCGAACATATTGAAAAATATATGCTCGATACCGGCATGCATGAACATATAGCTAACTACCTGCCAGGGTCTGAAAAAAGGCGAATCAAAATAGAAGACCGATAGCCAACGAACCATATCAAACTGATTCTGCAAAATATAGGTCGCTATGAAAAATATAATATTGATGATCAGCAGGTTTTTTACAACCGGTGTTAAATTGGCGAATGGTGATTGCCTGTATTGACTCATTGTGTTTTAATTGCTTTATTTTTCAAATCTTTCGGCCAGCTCAGCAAGCGTAAAAGTACTGATTATTGGCTTTCCGTTTAGTGCAACATTTGGCATCTGACAGGCAAAAAGCTGGTCTATCAATAAATTCATTTCTTCAAGTGATAGCCGGGCGCCATTTTTTATTGCTGCATTGCGTGCCAGCGTACGCGCCAGCACATCGCGTTTATCCAATTTTAATATCGAAAGGTTATTTTTAAAACCTTCCAGCAGGTGTTCGAGCAGGGCATGCTCGGAAACATTACCCAGATCGGCCGGGATGCCTTCAACCACAACCGTATTTTTGCCAAACTCCCGGATATCAAAGCCAAGCGCACGGATATCGGGCAAAAGCTCCTTTAATAACTCAAAATCGCCCCCGTTTAGTGTAACCGATTGCGGGAACAGGCTCTGCTGGCTTGTACCCGAATGATGTTCCAGTTGCTGCAAGAATCGTTCGTAAAAAATACGTTCATGCGCCGCCTGCTGATTGATCAACATAAAGCCCGATTTGATCTGCGACAATATATACCGGTTATGCACCTGGAATAATTGCCGTTCGCTGGGTTTACTTACTTCCTGTTCTTCAACTGAAAAAGCGGTTTCGCCATGCATTTCATGTTGAGCGCTCGTCTCCTTTTTGCTGATCTCGTACAGGGTGTCCCAGTTTTGCGGGATAGCAGTTTTTTGGTAGTCGCCATAACTGCGCAGGAAAGGGATTTCGCGTTCTGCCGTTTTTTTCTCGTTGGCGAAAGGGTTAAAATTCGGATTAAAAGCTATAGTCGGCTGCACGATCTCGTCCATTGGTTTTGGCGTAATCAGGTGGCCGATGCTGTTTTCCTGGTCGAAATCGAGTGTCGGTGTTATATTATATTTCCCCAATGACCGCTTTACAGCCGAACGGATGATGGCATAGATCGACTTCTCATCCTGGTATTTGATCTCGGTTTTAGTGGGATGCACGTTGATGTCGATCTTTGCCGGGTCGATATCAATAAAAAGTACATACAGCGGGAAGCTTTCTTCAGGCAGCAGTTCTTCAAAGGCAGCCAATACCGCATGATTCAGGTAGGCATCCCGGATATATCGATTGTTAACAAAGAAAAACTGTTCACCGCGGGTTTTTCGCGCAAATTCGGGTTTGCCTACATAACCGCGCAGTTTAATGATGGAGGTATCTTCCTCGACAGGTACCAGGCGCTGATTGTAATTATTCCCCAGCAGATGGATGATCCTTTGTTTGAGTTGGGTGGCAGGCAGGTGGTATACTTCCTGCCCGTCATGATGCAGCGTGAAAAATATGCCCGGGTTGGCCAGTGCTACCCTTTGAAACTCGTCGATGATATGACGCATTTCTACCGGGTTGCTTTTTAAAAAATTGCGGCGGGCAGGTGTGTTGTAAAATAAGTTACGGATAGCGATCGACGTGCCCGTATTGGTAGCGCAGGCCTGCTGGCTGATGACTGACGAACCTTCGATATGGATACAAGTACCTAACTCATCACCATGACGGCGTGTTTTGAGTTCAACATGGGCGATTGCTGCAATTGATGCCATTGCCTCACCCCGGAAACCCATAGTGCGTATCGCAAAAAGGTCTTCTGCCTTGCGGATCTTTGATGTGGCATGCCGCTCAAAACACATCCGGGCATCCGTAACGCTCATGCCGCAGCCATTATCGATGACCTGGATCAGCGATTTACCGGCGTCTTTGAGGATCAGTTGTATTTTGTCGGCACCTGCGTCTATTGCATTTTCAACCAGTTCTTTTACTGCTGAAGCCGGGCGTTGTACCACCTCGCCGGCGGCAATTTGGTTGGCAACGGAATCAGGTAAAAGCTGGATGATATCTGGCATGTATTCAATTCATTTTTAGGTGTAATTCTAAATCCCGCGATCGGTACGGTGTTGCCCTGCGATACGATCTGTTTTGCAAAAAACAATTCGGTAAATTCGAACAGCCAGCCGGCGTTATTATCCGCGGATTCAGGCCGCTAAATTAGCGATTTGAGGCCACAAGTTTTAATGCGCCGGGCAAATCAACTCTATCGTACGGATAAAATATTGGCAATCTGTCATTTTCTTATTAAACTCCAACGTCATTTATTTGTTACGCTCATAATTAAGCAAATACAACATAGTAGTTGTTGATGTAACATAATATTTTGATAATTGTAAATACTGGATTTTTATGAAAAAGCTGATTCCTTTTCTGTTGCTTTTGGCCCTTGGCTGCAAAAAGCAGGAA
>CAIPDP010000023.1 GCA_903863845.1 uncultured Mucilaginibacter sp.
CAGGCACGAGTTAACCCATCGCATCGCCCAACCCTTAAGCCCGCGTCAGCAGGAATGTTGCGCGGAGGGTGACATGCTGAGCTGGTCGAAGTATGGCTGGACGCGGCTTTAGTCTGAGCCACGACCTGCCGGCCTGCCGGTTCGTAGGATTAACGATTTCCCGGGCATTTCATCGGCTTAGCAATACGTTTATTAGGAGGCACCTACGGAGCCCATTCCTATATTCGGTTTTTCTAAAGACAGGAGACCCCTAAGGGGTCTTTTTTGCCTATCAAGATCAGAAGGTGCTATTATTAATGATATAATCAAGCGACCTTGGTTAATGTTCATCTATCAAACTGTTCATCACTCCGTAGGAGTAGCCTGTTTATAGCAAAGAGAAAGATAATTACAGGCTCCGCAGGTGCCTCCTATATGCGCCTTGTATAATTTCTGACCTTTACGTTATTTGATTGGCAGCTTCTGCCTAAACGCATAATGGCCATGGTATTGCGTTAGGGATAGTAGCGGATACCCGCCTTGTGGCTAAGGCCTGTGCAGTATGAGCGGATAGCCCGACCCGCAGGGGAACGCCCTGTATTGGTTGTATTGGTTGTATTGGTTGTATTGGTTGTATTGGTTGTATTGGTTGTCCCGATAGCTATCGGGATGGTTGTAGTAGTGATTAGTTAACTGGTGATTTGTTAACCAGGTATAAGGGTACTAATTTCAAGTCCCCAATCGCTGATCACCAATTAACTAATCACCAATCACTAACCCCCTACTTTATCCCGTAATGATCGTTCATCAACTTCACAAACATACCGCCTGGTAAAATAGCCTTTAACATAGGAACAATGGTTTGCCCGATGGCGCCTACCAGGTAGCTGTGGGCCGGCTTTGATTTGCCAACGATGCTTACAATTTTGGCAGCCAGTACATCCGGACTTGCGCCTATGCTTTCGTCTTTTTCCATGGCGGCTACGGCGGCATCAAATTCGGCTTTCAGCTTGTCGTTTTTGAGGGTGAAAGGTAGTTTTTCGCGGTTGCCGGTAAAGTCGGTCTTGAAGTCGCCGGGGTTCAATACAGTAACACGTACACCAGTATTTTGAAGTTCCATGCGCAGGCTTTCGGAGTAACCCTCTATGGCAAATTTTGATGCACTGTACAATCCCTGGTAAGGTAAACCAAACAAACCTGCCAGCGAACTGATGTTGATTACCAGCCCGGATCCTTTTTCTATCATACCTGGCAATACTGCACTGCATACCCGCACCACACCAAAAAAGTTAACCTCGAATTGCTTTTTAGCGGCCTCAACCGGCATGTCGTAAAGCGGACCGGTGATACCATTACCGGCATTGTTAACCAATACATCAATACTGCCATGGGCTTTAATCACCTGTGCTACAGCGGCATTTACCGAGGCGTCGTCGGTTACATCCATTTGCAGCGGGTTGAACGGAACTCCCGAAAAACGTTTGATATCGCGCGATGTGCCGTAAACAGTATGACCCTGCGCTGCAAGTGCTTTGGCTGTTGCCAGGCCTAAACCGGATGAGGCACCGGTTACCAGTATTACTTTTCCCATTGGATAATTTTATGCTGTGAATTTAAGTTTAAGATGCTGATACAAAGAAATAATTTTTATCGAAGATTTTATAATTGATTGCCATTTTACACTGCAAAACTAAACTTACCCATCAACACAGCTGGGTTAGCGCCTATTTTCAAAGGTTCGCCGCTTAGTGCTTCGTTGCCCAGCAACGCAAACAGGATCGCCTCTTTGGCATCCGGATGGATACCTAATGCGCCGGTATCCAAAATAGCATCCTGGTGCAGCAGCATGCGGATACAATTGATCACAAAATGGTTTTTGGCACCACCACCGCTGGCGTATATTTTTGCACCAGTCGGCAAATTGGCCGAAATAAAATCGGCAATGCACCTGGCGGTAAATTCGCTTAGGGTGCTTATCAGGTCGGCCGGCTGGATGGTTTGGGTACCGGATATTTGTTGGGCATCCGCCACATAGGCCAGGTTAAATAATTCGGGACCGGTAGTTTTTGGCGCTTTCTCGTTGAAGAAAGGATGATCGAGCAGGGCAGCAAGCAGATCATGGTTAACCGTCCCTGATAGCGCTATCAAAGCATCTTTGTCAAATGCCCGATCGAAATACTTACGGCATGCTGCATCTATGAGCGTATTCCCCGGACCGATATCGGTACACAATATTTTATTGGAATCCCCATCGGTGGGCAGGTAGGTAAGGTTGGCAATGCCACCAATATTAAGCAGGATACGGTCCTCGCCAGCCTTGCTGCCCAGCAATACATCGCCATATAACGCTAATGGGGCGCCTTCGCCACCGGCTGCTATATGTTTTTGACGGAAGTCGCTGATGGTGAGGATACCCGTCTTTACCGCCAAGTGATCCCCATCGCCGATTTGCAAGGTGGCATTGGGGTAGCCTGCCTGCCTGTGTAAACGCTTAGGCGCATGGTAAATAGTTTGCCCGTGACTGGCAATAAAATCTACCGTTGTTGGGTCAATACTCCATTGTTGAAGCGCCTGCAAAACCAGCTCGCCATGGAAACTGGCGATATAGGCGTTGAGTAAAGTCACCTTTTGCAGATCGACTAACCTCCGGGAGAATATTTCATGTACTTCGTGTTTAAAATGGTCCGGGTAAGGAATGGTGACAAAATGAAGCAATTTGAACCTGGTATCCAGGCCACAAGCACTAAATCTGCATAAAGCGATATCCAGGCCATCAAGTGAAGTGCCGGACATCAGTCCGATACCCAGTTTTTCAGGCTTTTTGGCGATGGTGAATAGCTTTTGGAGATTTTGGTTCATTTTATTTTATAGGTACAATTATCGGCGCATTTTTTAAACCTGCTAACTTTTGTAGGTGGTAGTGATATTGCTTTGTTTTAAATTGTGCAAACAAAAATATAAAACCAATATGCAAATTTTTAGGCAGATAAGTGCTTATTGTCTGAACCGCTGATTCGTGTGTCCCGATAGCTATCGGGATTAATGATTACGCTGATGCTTTTCAAAAATTTTGTGCGAAGGGTGTCATGCTGAGCTCGTCGAAATGCGAAGTGCGGAATGTCGATTGCGGAATTTAAATGCGCACAGGGTGTCATGCTGGGTAGCTTGTCGTAGCATGGTGGGCAGGGTACACGCGCTAATTGTCTGAACCAGCATTTTCAGAATTTAAGAATTAACAGAAATCTGTGAAATCAAACAAATCAATCTAAAATCTGTGATCCAAACAACTGAAGCAATGCCGCACCTGATCACCTGTCCGCTACGCAACCAACTCCAGAACGGACGAACAAAACACAATTGAATCCGGATATTTTACGTTTTATGGTAAGGTTTCCGAAACCAATAATTTTAAATACTATGATTTGGCTATTTTTCTGCAAATTGCAATCATTATGCCCCGTTTGACCCTGTTGGTCAGGTTTTGGCACCCAACATATTTAAACCTTTTTAAAAATTTCAAAAACGTTCAAGGACCAACTTTAAACGAATAACAAAATCCTATGAGTATCAAACGAAACCTATCCTTGTTAACCTTATCGCTTTTGGTTTTTGGCAGCACGGCCTTTGCCCAAGCGCCAAAAAAAGCAACGCCGTCGCCAAAAAGTAAACCCATTGCTGCGAAAGAGCAGATCAAAGGCGACCTGTTACCTGTTGACCCGAACGTGATCATCGGCAAATTGCCTAATGGTTTAACTTATTATATCCGCAAAAATACCGAGCCCAAAAACCGGGCAGTATTATACCTGGTGAATAAGGTTGGTTCTGTATTGGAGACCGACGATCAGCAGGGACTGGCACATTTTACAGAGCACATGGCATTTAACGGTACCCGCGATTTCCCGAAAAATGAACTCGTAAGTTACCTGCAAAAGGCCGGCGTAAAATTTGGTGCCGACCTGAATGCTTATACGTCATTTGACGAAACAGTTTACCAGTTACCCTTACCTACCGATAGCGTAAAAGTGTTTGAAAAAGGCTTTGATATCCTGGCCAATTGGGCCGGTTACCAAACCTTCGACCCTAAAGAGATCAATGACGAACGTGGTGTGGTATTGGAAGAAGAGCGTTTGCGTGGCAAAAATGCGCAGGAACGCTTGCAGCAACAGATATTGCCGGTGCTGCTTAATAACTCGCGCTACTCAGCCCGTTTACCGATCGGAAAGGAGGATATCCTGAAAAACTTTAAACCCGAAACCATCATCCGTTATTACCACGATTGGTATCGTCCCGACCTGCAAGCCGTTATAGCCGTTGGTGATTTTGATACCAAACGTGTTGAGCAATTGATCAAAGACAATTTTTCGACATTAAAAAACCCGGCAAATGAAAAGCCAAGGGTTAAATATACCGTGCCACCCGCACCCGGAACCGTAGTTAAACTGGCTACGGATAAGGAGTTCCCTTATACCATAGCCGAGATCATCGTGCGCCATCCCGAAACGAAGCAGCGTACCAAAGCCGAATACCTGCAGGGTATCCGCAATGAGATATTTAACCAGCTGTTGAACGCCCGTCTGGGTGAATTGACCCAAAAAGCCAACCCGCCTTTCCTTTTTGGCCAGGCAAGTTATGGTGGTTTTATTGGCGGTCAGGATGCTTTTACTACTGTTGCGGTAGCAAAACAGAGCAGCGAATTGCAGAAAGCGATTGAAGCTGTTGTTGCCGAAACTGAGCGTGCCCGTAAGTTTGGCTTCACCCAAACCGAACTGGATCGCGCCAAACAGGATGTACTTACCCGTATGGAAAGTGCCTACAAAGAGCGTGATAAAACCAAATCGCAAAGCTTTGTCAATGAATACCAGCGTAACTTTTTAGCAGGTGAAGGAATTCCCGGCATTACCTGGGAGTACAATTTTTATAAAGATAATATCGAAAAGATACAGTTGAGCGAGATCAATGTTTTGGCGGGTAGATACATCAGCGACCAAAATCGTGCAGTGATTGTTGAGGCTCCTGAAAAGGATAAAGATAAGTTGCCTGATACAAAAACCTTGTTAAGCTGGATAGCTGAAGCAGGCAAAGGTGTAACTGCCTATGTTGATAATGTAAGCAAAAAGCCATTGCTTGATAAAGAACCAATACCTGGCAAAACTGATTCCATTAAAAGTGATAAAGTTATCGGTACCACTACCCTTGCACTAAGTAATGGCGTTAAGGTGATCCTTAAGCCTACCACTTTCAAAAACGACGAGATACTGATCAATGGCTACCATTTTGGTGGCACATCATTGGCCGGCGACGAGGATTTTACTTCAGATAACCTGGCTGCCAACGTTATCGGCAGTAGTGGTATTGCTGATTTTAGCGAGATACAACTGGATAAGATGCTGAGTGGGAAAAATTTAAGCATCTCGCCCTTCATCCGCGAACTGAGTGAAGGTGTAACCGGCAGTTCATCGCCTAAAGATCTGGAGATGGCTTTGCAACTGGTTTACCTATATTTCACCCAACCACGTAAGGATGCTGATATCTGGGCTTCTACAATTTCTCAAACCAAATCAGTTTTGGCTAACCGCAGTTTGGATCCTAACAGTGTATACCAGGATACGGTAGCAGCAACCCTGAGCAACCATAATTTCAGGCGAATGGTTACCACTGCTGACAAGCTGAATAGTGCCAGCCTCGACAAAGCTTTTGCTTTTTATAAACAGCGTTTTGCCAATGCCAACGGATTCACCTTCGTACTGGTTGGAAGCTTCGAAATTGAAAAGATAAAACCTTTGCTGGAGAAATACCTGGGTGGCTTGCCATCATCTGCCGGTAGCGAGACTTATAAAGATCAGGGGATTTATCCGCCTGCAGGTGCTATCACCAAAAATGTATACAAGGGTATTGGAGATAAAAGCACTGTACAGCTGGTATTTAACGGCAATTACGAAGCCAATGATTTCAATGATGTGCAGATAGATGCGCTGGAGCAGATATTAAGTATCAAACTCATTGAGCGTTTGCGCGAAAAAGAGGGCGAGACCTATTCGCCGGGCGTGAGGGCAAATTATACCAGGCTTCCTAAAGGAAGGTATACCATCACTGTTTACTTTGGCTGCGCACCGGCTAATGTGGATAAGCTGATAGCGGCAACTATCGAAGAGATCAACAAGATCAAACAGAACGGACCGGTACCAACTGACATAGATAAATTCAAAGCACAATCAACCCGTTCAATTGAAGTTAGTCTGAAAGAAAATGCATTCTGGGAAGGCCATCTGACCAGCGCTTCACAAAACCAAGATGATCCTGATAAAGCTTTGAACCAGATCAGCGATTTGGACAAGGCTACGGTGCAGTCGGTTAAAGATGCAGCCAATAAATACCTCGACGAAAATAACCTGATCAAATTGATCTTGTTACCTGAGAAAAAGCAATAATAAACTGAGCGGCCTATAGGTTTGGCAGCAAAGTTTAATGTTAAAAGTCCTGTTTAAAGCAGGACTTTTTTATTGGCTTTAATTTGGCAAATTGGGCTAGTTTTGTTGAGGGCAACAGATGAGTAATATAGGTCAGCAAGTTATACAGGATTGGCACCGGCATAAAAACTGGCAGCAATTCCCCTTTCAGCAGGAGATGGAAGAGGCCTGGCTTGGCGGCAACTCGGGCTTGTTGAATGCCCCTACCGGCAGCGGTAAAACTTTCGCTGTTTTTTTGCCTTTTCTGGTTGAGTATATCAACCAATATCCTGATACCTATCAAAGCCGTACCAACAACGGTTTGCTGATGCTTTGGATAACACCGCTTCGTGCGCTCACCAATGATATCCGGAAGGCCATGCAGGAAGTTTGCGACGAGATAGGGCTACCCTGGCGCATTATGACACGCACAGGCGACACATCGGCGGCGGAAAAGCTGGCACTAAAAAAGAAGCTACCAGAGGTATTGTTAACTACGCCCGAAAGTTTGCACCTGATGCTTGCCCAAAAAGAATACGCCAAAATATTTCGTGGCTTGCAAGCGGTGGTGATCGACGAGTGGCACGAGTTGCTCGGAACCAAGCGTGGCGTGCAAGTTGAGCTGGGGTTGAGTCGATTGAAAGGTTTGAGTCAGGACTCCAGCCTCCAGATCTGGGGTATCAGCGCCACCATTGGTAATCTTGAGCAGGCGGTGGATGTACTGCTAGGTAACGATTTTCCGAAGGAGCGTATCCGGATGGTACGTGCTTTTGTCGACAAACGCCTGGTCATCAAATCGGTCATCCCTGAAAATATCGAAAGTTTTTCATGGACCGGGCATATCGGTGTAAAGCTGTTGCCCCAGGTGATGGATATCGTTGCAAAAAGCAATACCACACTTATTTTCACCAATACCCGCTCTCAGGCCGAGATATGGTACCATGCTATCATCGACAATTACCCCGAGTACGCCGGTATCATGGCGATGCATCACGGCTCATTAGATAACGAGTTGCGCAATTGGGTTGAGCAGGCTTTGCATGCGCAGGCACTGAAGGTAGTGGTATGCACTTCCAGCCTCGATCTGGGCGTCGATTTCAGGCCGGTTGACAGCGTGGTGCAGGTAGGCAGCCCAAAGGGCGTAGCGCGCTTTATGCAACGTGCGGGCCGAAGTGGTCATGCGCCGGGTGCCATATCTAAGGCTTGGTTTGTTCCTACCCATTCGCTTGAGCTATTGGAAGGTGCAGCGCTAAAGCAAGGGATCAGTAAGGGTATTTATGAGAGCCGCGACCCGATGCTGCTTTCTATGGATGTGCTCATCCAATATATGGTAACCCTGGCCGTATCGGATGGATTCGACGCCAATGCGCTCTTCAAAGAGGTCACCGGCACTTATGCCTTCGCCGACCTTAGCCGAAACGAGTTTAAAGAATTATTGGATTTTATTACACAGGGCGGCAGGGTGCTGGCGCAGTACGACGAGTTTCTGAAGGTTGAAATAGAGAACGGCCTGTATAAAGTAAACAACAGGCGCGTAGCAATGCGCCATAGGTTAAGCATCGGTACAATTACCAGCGATATCAGTATAAGAGTGCGGTGGTTAAGTGGGGGGAGTTTGGGCACTATTGAAGAATCGTTCATTTCCAAACTGAAGGAAGGGGATACCTTTTGGTTCGCAGGGCAAAACCTGGAGTTTATCCGGCTGAAGGAAATGAGTGCCTATGTACGTAAATCAAAAGCGAAAAAAGGAATAGTACCCAGTTGGATGGGAGGGCGTATGCCGCTGTCTTCGCAACTATCGGCTGTTTTCAGGGATAAGCTGGATGAGGTGGCTCAGGGTTTGGAAGAAGATGAAGAAGTTATAGCACTAAAACCTCTGTTTGATCTGCAGGCCCGGATATCGCATCTGCCACGAAAAGATGAGTTCCTTATCGAATCGTTCAGGGCCAAAGACGGGCATCATTTGATCTTCTATCCTTTTGAAGGGCGATTGGTACACGAAGGTATGGCATCGTTGCTGGCTTATCGTATTTCGAAGATCAGGAATTTCTCATTCTCGATAGCGATGAACGACTATGGTTTCGAATTACTGGCAGATGAAGATATACCGATTGAACAGGCACTGGAAGATGCTGCTTTCTTTTCTATCGATAACCTGCTGGATGATATTTTGCACAGTTTAAATGCCAATGAAATGGCTCGCAGACGTTTCAGGGATATAGCCCATATCGGCGGCTTGGTTTTTACCGGCTATCCGGGTCAACCTGTAAAAAACAGGCACTTGCAGGCTTCTTCGTCTTTGTTGTTTGATGTATTTAGCGAATATGATCCTAAAAATCTGTTGTTACGACAGGCCTACAACGAAGCGCTGGCTTTTCAGTTAGAAGAGTTCAGGTTGCGCGAGGCATTGCAGCGTATATCGGGTCAAAGTATTGTTTTGAAAGAGATAGGCAGGCCAACACCATTCGCATTTCCTATCATGGTAGATAGTCTTGGTCGTGAACGCCTAACCACCGAAACCATGGAGGAGCGTATCGCCAGGCTAACCCGTTTTGACGACAGCAGTACTGACAGAGAGCCACGTATCAAAGAGCCGGAGAGCAAGGTCAAAGGGAAAAAAAGGAGCTCGGGGCGCTTTTAGCTCATTTCGTAGAAAGAAATTAATTAAACGCTAATCGCCTATTAGTTAGCTTGAAAGAAAATTTATTTAAAGATAGAAGAGGATTCCTTGTGATTTTAACAAACAAATGAAGACACCGCAATTAATGCAATGCTTCACCCCCTAGGGACGGTGCTTAAACCGATGTGTTAATCAAATAATTTTTTGCCTCGTACAATTACCGTAGCGATAATTAATACAATTGGTAAAACTGTTATGATTACTCCGACTAATGTTAAATTATTCATGGCGGGGTCTGTTATTTAGTAATAGAAATAGCTAATTTATAGTACAAAAATCGTGCCCTAAAGGGCCCTGTTGTTTATTGTTATTATATGACTGTTTTTTGGCCTGATGGTTTAAAACAGGTTTATTTTTTATGCTGATAAAATACCACAAGAGCCTTAAAAACCAGGTTTAGCGGGCATTTAATTACCCATTGCTTCTCAGTATTTTATCAACCGTTTGTTAAAGGTATGAATTTTTTAACTAAACAGCTTTCAGAAAAATAAAATCAAGTAAAATTTATTGTTTTTATTTTTGAAAAAAGCTGTAAGGTATCGTTAAAAACATCGTCTAAAACAGTAAATGAAATTACGTAACAATATGAAGATCACAAGTCAAAAGTTATTAACAATATGCGCAATTCTGCTGGGGATAACCATCTCGTCTTGTAGTCAGGGGCAGACCAAAGCAAGCCAAAAGGCCGGTAGCTCTGAGGATACCAAAACCTATCCGGAGGCAAAACCAAATGCCTTCTGGAAAAAATTGCTATCGCCGGATGCCTATTACATCATGGTTGAAAAAGGTACCGAACCACCATTTCATAATCCTTATTGGAATAACCACGAGAAAGGTGTCTACCTGAGTGCAGCAACGGGCAAACCCTTATTCAGTTCGGATGCTAAGTACGATTCAGGAACCGGCTGGCCAAGTTTCTTTAAACCGATCGATCCCAAAGCGATCATGATCGTTAAAGATTATTCGGATGGAATGGTCAGGGATGAAGTGGTTGAACGCAGTACCGGCTTGCACCTGGGCCACGTATTTGATGATGGCCCAGCCCCTACCGGCTTACGCTATTGTTTAGATTCGTGGGCGTTGAAGTTTGTTAAAGGGCAATAATGCTTTTTTAAAGGAAAGCCGGGCAAAGGCAGTAGGTAGTCGGGATCGATTGTCTGCTGCCTTTTTTTATAAACAACCGACCGGCCTATTTTGCCTGGTTGAAAATAATTTTGTCCGGGGTGTCCCAAATATGCTCTTAGTCCCTAACGGACGGACAGTAACAACTAACCGCAAAACTATTTGACCCTTAGATGTCCCTATTATCCGATATTTTTTTCTGAAATTTGAACTTCCAATATTGAAACTTCGTAAGTAAGTTTGTATCAGGAATTAAATTCAATGATCATACTCGTTTTCTTCCTGTGCCACTGGTTCCTGTCGCTTTTCTTCCAGACTTTTTTCCTGCACCGCTATGCCTCCCATAAAATGTTTAAGATGAACGTGTTTTGGGAAAAAACTTTTTATTTCTGTACGTTCATCTTCCAGGGATCTTCCTTTTTAAATCCACGTGCTTATGCCATAATGCACCGTATGCATCATGCCTACAGTGATACCGAAAAGGATCCGCATTCGCCGCACTTTATCAAGGATGTTTTTGGTTTGATGATGAAAACGAAAGACATCTACATCTCCTATCAAAAAAATAAGGTTGAGCCCGAGCTGCAGTTCCGCGACCGGTACCCGACCTGGGCTTTTGTTGACCGCGTAGGAGATCTTTGGATAACCCGTATATCCTTCGGTATTTTTTATACTGCATTTTATATTGCTTTTGCTACCCATTGGTGGATGTTCCTGTTATTGCCGATACATTTTTTGATGGGCCCAATACACGGTGCTATTGTTAACTGGTGTGGTCATAAATATGGTTATTCCAATTACGATAATGCAGATCACAGTAAAAACACGCTGCCATTAGATTTTCTGATGATGGGCGAGCTCTTCCAGAATAACCACCACAAACGACCAAATGATGCCAACTTCGCCAACAAGTGGTTCGAGCTTGACCCCACCTACCCGGTAATGAAACTGATGCATTTTTTACGCATTATTAAGCTAAGAAAAGTATAAAGCCATGGTAGCCGCACTCAAGGTTATATTCAGTGTCTTGTTGGTGTGGATGTGTTATGTGGTGATCAGCACCAGTTTGCAAAACAATCTTTTTGAACAATGGAATTTTCTGGGAGGCATCCCCTGGATGCGCGCCACGCTTTGGGATTTTTATGCCAACGTAACGGTTATTTTTGTGTGGGTGTGCTATAAAGAAAAAAGCATTGGATTAAAAATCTTATGGCTCTTACTCCTCGTATGTTTAGGCAGTATTGCCAGCTGTGCCTATGTGCTGATCCAATTGTTCAGACTAAAACCCGGCGAAGGCTTACGCGAATTTTTTAGCAAGCAAAATGGATAGTTCCTCTTTAACCTGGTTGGTTGTTTATAGTCTGGTCGCCTGTTCAGGCATCATGGTACTGGTGTGGCTTTGGGCCCACCGCATCAAAAATGCCGGAGTAGTGGATATTTTCTGGTCGTATAATTTTCCGGTGATAGCCCTGATTTTACTATTGCTGGCACCTGGTTTTGAGCTGCGTAAATTGTTGATCTGTGGCATGGTGATCATTGCAGGTAGCCGGTTAGGCACTTATATCCTTATTCGTACCACAAGTCATATTCACGAAGAAGAAGGCAGATACCAGCAATTGCGTAAAGACTGGGGGCCAAATCCTGATAGGGTTTTCTTCTGGTTCTTTCAAGCGCAGGCGCTGTCAAATGTATTACTGGCAATACCATTTTTTATCGTTTGCCTAAATACCTCCAGCACAATTTCACCTTTAGAATATGCCGGAGTTGCCTTATGGCTGATCAGCGTGCTCGGCGAATCAGTTGCCGATGCTCAATTAAAAAAATTTAAAAGCGACCCGGCCAACAAGGGTAAAGTTTGCAGCCAGGGATTGTGGAACTATTCGCGGCACCCTAATTACTTTTTCCAATGGTTAATGTGGATGGCGTATTTCGTTTTTGCGCTGGCATCACCTTATGGCTATCTGGCCATCATCAGCCCTGCAATTATTCTGTACCTATTGCTTCGGGTAACGGGTATTCCGCTAACTGAGGAGCAGTCGATCCGTTCAAGAGGCGACGCCTTCCGCAAATACCAGAAAACTACCAGTGCTTTTATTCCGTGGTTTAAGAAGCGATAGTGCCCTTTCTGATAATTTTTCTATCTTTCAAAATCTATAATTAAGCGATTACCGTAATCTAAAAAAACATACACGTATAGCGTCCAACGTTAAACGTAAATCACAACATGTGGTACGACAAACTGATCGAAGCAAATAAAGTACCTGATTTTTTATTGAGACAGGGTATCCGCAAGTTACTGGCGCAACGCCTTACCGACGAAAACAAAGGCGGTGTTGAAGCACAACAGGCGCATTTAATGGCGCTGATCGACCAGTTAAAAGCATCACCTATCGCCGTTAATACGGCCGAAGCCAATGTGCAGCATTACGAGGTGCCAACTCAATTTTACCAGTATTGTTTAGGGAAAAATTTAAAATACTCCAGCGGGTATTGGAAAGATGGCGTTACAGACATTGATACCTCAGAAGACGACATGCTTGAACTTACCTGCCAGCGTGCCGAATTGCAGGACGGGCAACAAGTACTGGAGTTAGGCTGCGGTTGGGGTTCACTTTCGTTGTATATGGCAGCGAAATATCCGGGTAGTACTTTTAAAGTGGTTTCCAATTCGCGCACGCAAAAGCAGTTTATTGATGAGACGGCTAAGAGCAGGGGTATCAAAAATCTCGAGGTGATAACCGCTGATATGAACACCTTCAGCATTGATTCGCAATTCGACCGTATAGTATCTGTCGAAATGTTTGAGCATATGCGCAATTACCAGTTGCTGATGCAAAAGGTGGCCTCTTTCCTGAAACCTGATGGTAAGCTGTTCATCCATATTTTTACGCATAAGGAATATGCTTATCTCTTTGAAGTGATCGATGATACCGACTGGATGAGCAAATATTTTTTTACCGGTGGCATCATGCCCAGCGACGACCTGTTGTTATATTTCAATGATCATCTGGCTGTAGAAAAGCATTGGCATGTTAGTGGCACACATTACGCCAAAACTTCGGAAGCCTGGCTTAAAAATATGGATGCGCACAAGGCGGAGATCATCCCACTTTTTAACCAAACCTATGGTGAGGATCAGGCTATCAAATGGTGGGCATACTGGCGTATATTTTATATGGCCTGTGCAGAATTGTGGAACTATAGGGGCGGAAACGAGTGGATCGTTAGTCATTATTTATTTCATAAAACCGGTAAATGATTAGACTGATCATCCTCATTATCCTGCTGCTGATTTCCCTACTGGCGGTTTTTCGTGCCCCTGCTTATCATTTATGGTTATTATCTATCGGGGTAACTGAATTTCCTGTAGTATTTGTATCAGGCACTATCCTTGTGCTGGCCAGTGGTTTCTGGTTCAGTAAATACCAGTTACCCGGCACTGTCGCTGGTCTGATGGCATTGGTTTTGTTTCTGTCGCCCATCTTTCGCTCCTACCTTATTTCAAGACATCTAAAAACCGATCTGGTTCAGGCTTTCGGGCAGGACGATTTAAAAAGCGATATCCAACCCTTTAGCTGGGGCAAATTTTTTATATTCAGTTTTAAGGATACCGTTAGTGCCCCATCGCTTAACTATGTCAGCTATGCAGATGGCAAGCAATTATCCCTCGACTTTTATCCTTCACAACTACCGGGTAAACAGCCCTGTATTATTGTAGTACACGGAGGATCGTGGGCCGGAGGCGATAGTAAGCAATTACCCGATCTGAATAGTTATCTGGCTCATAAAGGCTATCATGTAGCATCCATCAATTACCGTTTGGCACCCAAATACCAAACGCCTGCACCGGTTGAAGATATTAAAGAAGCAATGCGTTATTTGCGCACCCATGCCGATGAATTACACATCGATACTACAAAGTTTGTATTGCTGGGCCGATCGGCAGGTTCACAGATCGCCTTACTGGCTGCTTATACATTACACGATCCAGATCTGAAAGGTGTCATTGAGTTTTATGGTCCGGTGGATATGGTTTGGGGTTATTCTATCCCCTCAAACCCGTTGATCATGGATAGTCGTAAGGTAATGAACGATTATGTGGGTGGCACCTATGCCGAAATACCGCAGAAGTACCATGATTGCTCACCTTTGTTTTTTGCCGATAAAAATTCGCCGCCAACGCTGATGATCCATGGAAGCAATGACCCGTTGGTTACTTATATCCATGCCATCAAGCTGAGCGCTAAATTGTCGGACTGCAAGGTGCCACATTACTGGTTAAATTTACCCTGGGCAACCCATGGATTCGATTATAACCTTTATGGCCCGGGCGGCCAATTATCTACCTTTGCTGTCGAACAATTTTTAAACCGGGTAACCAAATGAAAACCGCTATTATAGGCACCGGCATTGCAGGTATGGGTTGTGCTCACTTTTTGCACCCGCAGGATGAGTTAACTATTTACGAGCAAAACGATTATGCAGGTGGCCATACCAATACCGTAACGGTTGATGAAGATGGTACGCCGGTATATGTTGATACCGGTTTTATGGTTTTCAATTTTGTTACCTACCCTAATCTTTGCCGCCTATTTGAGGAGATAAAAGCACCGATCAAAAAGACCGACATGTCGTTCAGCGTGCAACATTTGCCCAGTGGTTTAGAATACAGCGGATCGAGCCTCAATCATTTGTTTGCCCAGCGGAAGAATATTTTTAACCTGCGTTATATTAAAATGCTGGCGCAGATCGGTCGATTCAATAAAGAAAGTATCAAGATACTTGATGATCCTAAATATGCCAGCTACTCCATTGGACAGTTTGTAGAAGAATTTGGTTTTGGCCAGGATATGCTTTGGAAATACCTGGTGCCTATGAGTTCGGCTGTATGGTCGACACCGATGGAGCAGATGCTCGATTTCCCGGCGGTTACGCTGATCCGTTTTTTTCTGAACCATGGTTTTTTGGGCCTGGATACCCAACATCAATGGTATACGTTGGAGAAAGGCAGCCAGAGTTACCGGGAATTACTGATCAAGCCTTTTAAAGATCGTATCCATGTTAACAGGAAAGCCATCGGCGTTATCCGTAAAGATGGCAAGGTGATCGTCAAAGCATCCGATGGTTCAGAAGAGCAATTCGACAGGGTGATCATTGCCGCACATGGCGATCAGGCCCTGGCAATTTTGGATGAGCCTAACCACGAAGAACAGCGCTTGCTTTCCAACTTTAAATACCAATACAACAAAGCGGTTTTGCATACGGATGAAAGCATCATGCCCAAAACCAAATTAGCCTGGAGCAGCTGGAACTATCGTATCAAAGCTCATAACGACTCCCTGGTTCCCAGTACCATTTACTGGATGAACCGCCTGCAGGGTGTATCTGATAAGAAGAATTATTTTGTTTCCATCAACCCGCATGATGATCTAAACGAGAAAAAGATTCTGCTGGAACTTGATTATGAACACCCGCTATTCGATGTACCGGCCATCAAAGCCCAGGCCGAATTACAGACATTGAATGAAAGTGGTCCTGTTTATTTTTGTGGGAGTTATTTCCGATATGGTTTTCATGAGGATGCTTTTGCCAGTGCAGTAGCTCTTTGCGGACATTTACTTGGGAAAGCGGTTTATCAATAATAGCGGCTATCGGGGGCACCTACGGAGCCTTTTTTCTTTTCGTTATTGCTATAAACAGGATACTCCTAAGGGGTAATTGAATAGTTTGAAAACTAATTAGCTGTCCGAAAATTGTGTTTATAGCCCTGCGCACAGGATTATGAAAAGCATCAACGTAATCAAAAAAATCCCACGAATCAGCGGTTCAGACAACGGCGCCTCACCCCGCCCGCCATGCTTCGACAAGCTCAGCATGACACCCTGCGCACATTTAAATTCCGCAATTGACATTCCGCACTTCGCATTCAAAATAATTCCGCAATTGACATTCCGCATTCCGCACTCAAAATAATTTCGCAATAGCTTTCGCCTTTCACCTTTATCCTTTCCCCTTTCCACCCTTTCCCCATCTGCAGAAAAAATTATCTCGTATATTCACCCAATGGCAATCAATACCATCAATTCATGCCTGTATAAAGCCCGTGTGATGCACAACCGAATGGCGCCCAAAGTGCACCGGTTCCATTACGATATCTTTATGTTTTACCTCGACCTGGATGAAATTGATACCCTGCATAGAAAATTAAAATTTATGAGCCGCAACCGGTTCAACCTCTTTAATTTCCGGGATAAGGATCACCTGCTATTGCCAAAAGAAAACCCTGATCGTTCTAAAAATATAAGGCAGCATATCAGCGATTATTTACTGGCAAACGGCGTAAAAATCGGCAATGGACGTATCATGGTACTTACTAACCTCTGTACCCTGGGCTACCAGTTTAACCCGGTATCCTTTTATTTTTGTTATGATGAAAGCGGCGGGCCGGTATGCAGTGTGGTAGAGATCTGCAATACATTTCTTGAAATGAAGCCCTTCTTTTTAGGGAAAGAAACCCAAACAGGCAATCGTTATAAACTCAATACCACCAAATATTTTTACGTGTCGCCCTTTATTGAGATGGACACCAATTTTGATTTCGACCTGCAGATACCGGGAGAGAAATTACAGATCAGGATTGATGATTTCGATAAAGAGGGTAATCGCTTTTTTATCAGTACGCTCAGTGGCAGCAGAAAGCAATTGACCGATAGCACGCTATTGCTTTACTTTTTCAGCTTCCCGCTCATCACCCTAAAAGTGATCACACTGATACACTGGCAGGCCTTAAAACTTTGGTTGATGAGGTTGCCCTACCATAAAAAAGAGGCTGATAAAGAGCTTCAACGTGATTTGTACCGACCCTACAAAGGAAATTTAATTGACAAAAAAACTACATAATCACCTATATTCGTAGATAGTCTAAAAATCAATTATGCCCGATACGCTTACCCTTACCAAAAAACGCAGTCTTTACCAGGATATCGTACTCAAGATTCTGACGAAAATGGAGATGGGCCGTTTGAACCTAACTTTGCCATCGGGCGAAAGCCTGACGCTGGGAAATGGTGAGGGAAGTATTACTGCCAACGTAACAATTGTAAGCGATGAGTTTTACAGGCAGGTGATCCTTTATGGTGATATTGGCTTCGGTGAAGCCTACGTAGCAGGGTATTGGGATACCGATAACATTACCAATGTGATCAAATGGTTTTTGTTGAATGTTGAAAATAATCCGACCATGTCAGGTGGTAAATCTCAGGCTTTGGTTTTAAACCTGTTCAAATTGTTCAATAAAATTTATCATTTCAAAAGGGCCAATACCATCAATGGATCGCGCAAAAATATTTCAGAACATTACGACCTGAACAATGATTTTTTTGCTAGTTTTCTGGATCCAACCATGACCTATTCAAGCGCTTATTTTTATAAAGATGGCCTAAGCCTGGAAGATGCCCAACTGGCAAAATACGAACGTTTATGCCGGCAGTTACACCTGAAGCCAAGCGACCATGTGCTCGAGATAGGGAGCGGATGGGGCGGTAACGCCATTTATATGGCTAAAAATTATGGGTGCAAAGTGACCTCTTTAACTATATCAGCCGAGCAGCTAAAGCTGGCGCGGGAAAGAGTAGAAGCAGCCGGTTTAAGCGAAAAGATATCGATCCAAATGCTGGATTACCGCAATATGGAGGGCCAGTTTGACAAGATCGTTTCGGTTGAAATGCTGGAAGCGGTTGGCCATAAATACCTCGATGTATATTTTAAAAAATGCCATGATCTGCTGAAAAAGAATGGAATCCTGGCACTACAGGTGATCACCTCACCCGATTCAAGGTACGATAGCCTGCGCAAAGGTGTCGATTGGATACAAAAGCATATTTTCCCCGGCTCATTATTGCCTTCGGTAGCAGCCATCAACGGCGCCGTCAATCGTACAGGCGACCTTACTCTGGTTGACCTGAAAGATATTGGCCTGCACTATGCCCAAACGCTTAGGCTTTGGTACCAGCAATTCAATGCCAACCTCGGCGACGTAAAATCATTAGGTTTTGACGATACCTTCATCCGTAAGTGGAACTATTATTTCTGCTACTGTGAGGCTGCCTTTGCCATGCGTAACATCAACGTGATGCAGCTGGTTTATGCCAGGCCTAATAATGTGGTTAGGTAGTTGTTAGGTAGGTAAACTGGTTTTATTAGTTGTACTGGTTGTATTGGTTGAACTGGTTTTCATTGGTCATTGGGTCATTTGGCTGCACCGTCATTGAGTCATTGGTCAATTCTATCGGGACGACTACTTCAACTAATACAACCAGTACAACTACTTCAACCAATACAACCTAACTCTTTTCTTCCCTGAACCTGCTGAAAAACAGGAGGGCGATTAAACAAAGCACAAACCCACAGATACCATTTAACCTTAACCCCTGGTCGTGACCACGATTGATGCCGTAAATGGTGAGGAAAGCGAATAAAGCGAAACCAAAGGTCTGCCCCATTTTTACAAAGAAATATTTTACAGCGAAGAACATACCTTCCCGGTTTTCTCCGGTTTCGAGGGCATCTTGCTGGGCAATTTCGGCTAATATAGCATTGGGCAATATCCCGAGGGCGGCCAACGGAAAAGCAGTGCCGAGCGCCAGCAAAAAAGCCTGAGTTTTGGATGAAAACGGAAATTTACCCAGGAAATAGATCATCACAAAGATGAGGCTTAGCATAGCAAAAGCGATCAGCACTATGGGTTTTTTGCCGATCTTCTTTGAAAGATAGTTGATCAGTGGATAGAAGAAAAGCGATGACAGCACCATTACCGCCATCAATTCACCACCAATGGATTCGTCCAGTCTGAGTAAGACGGTAACGAAATAAAGCAGACCGCTTGACACGATGCTCAGCGATATATAAAAAGTGAAATCGGAAACGAGGTAAAATTTAAAATTGGGGTTCCTGAAAGTTTGCCGGATCGCCTGCATGATGGGCAGGTGCGCTGGCTGGCTCGATGTAAACTTTCGCTCATCGATAGTTATGATCGGTATTAGCATAAATATACCTGCCAGGATACAAAGAGCCCATATGGTATACTGAAGCGCAGCCACACGGTCGGCAATGTGAAAAACGCTTTGCACCAGGTCGGCATCATTATTTACTAAAGCCGCTATGATGATACCCAGTACAAACCCTGCCTGCTGGAAAGATGAAAGTTTAACCTTGGCGGCACTGTCAGGAGCCATTTCGGGGAGTAAGGCATTATAAGGGATGATATAACTGGTTACCCCCATAAAAAACAGGGCCATCATAACCCCCAGCCACAGCGCATTATTGGTGCTTACGCTGCGTATCGGCGGATAAAATATCAGGCAACAAAATATGACCGCAGGAATAATGGCCCATTTCATGAAGGGAATTCTTCTGCCCCCTGGGTTTTTGCTCCTGTCGCTCAATGAAGCAATAAACGGATCATAAAAGGCATCGATCATCCTGCCCGATACATCCACGATCGATAGCAAATTAATGGCATTGAACAGGAGTAATTGAGGCACCAGTTGGGTAAGCCCTGTATTGGATGGCGGCAGGTAAAAGTAATGTACCATCACTATCACCAGGTTTGACATAATGCTCCAGCCAACCATACCGGAGGCGTAGGCAATTTGTTTTCCTAAGGTAAGTTTGGCGGCAGACATGGTATGCAAGATGCGAAAAAATGTCTGAATGGTTTAGGGGAATGAGTATTAGTTATCAGTTAATCAGGTACCGGTTATTAGTATCCTGGTATGTTAATGAGTTGCATTTGTCCGGGCCGGCTTGTAGTGCAGCGTCCGGAATGTTTGTCTACACTCCAACGGACGGACAAAACAAACAATTATATTTTGAGCCTGTATTAAACTTACGAAGTTTTAAAAACTTCGTAAGTTTATCTTTTCCCAATACCTAATACCTAATACCTAATACCTGATTAACTGATAACTAATAACCAACCAATCACAACCCGGTCCTCACCCCATACTTCGCTGCAAACTTGCGGTAGAGTTGCTTATGCAGGTTATCAAGGTTGATATCCCTGCCCTCAATAAAGGCTTTTTGTACATCAATAGTGATCATATCCAAAGCATCGCCCGACGAGATGAACAGATTGGCGTCTTTACCCACTTCGAGTGTGCCGGTGGTTTTATCAATGCCCAGTATTCTGGCGTTGTTAAGTGTTATCATGCTGAGGGCTTGCTCCCTGGTTAAACCATGACCCACTGCCTGCCCGGCTTCAAAAGGCAGGTTACGCTGGCGCCAAAAGCCTACACCGGTAAGGCCATACAATACACCAGCATCCTGCAGGAGTTTCGGCAGTTTGTAGGGCAGGTAAACGTCATCATCTTCCCGTGTAGGCAGGGTTTGTGTTTCGCGGAGAATCACCGGTACATTGTTATTTTTGAGCAGATCCGTTACCAGGTACGACTCGCGACCACCGACAATAACCACTGATATACCCAGCCGCATTCCGAAGTTAACGGCAAGCGCTATCTCTTTAGCACCATCGGTATTTACAAACAACTTTTTGCTGCCATCATACAAACCCTTCATGGCCTCAAAACGCAGGTTGATCACCGCAGGTTTTGTTTCGGCATAGGCTTTTGCCTGGGTAAAAAGGTTGTAAATTTCGTCCAGCTCTTTTTGAAACCGTTCCTCGGCGCTTTCAGGTGGCGCTGCCTGGCCCCGACGACGGCGCGGTGGCTCTAAAACCGGCCAGTTAATGTGTATAGCGATATCTTTTTTGTAGGTCGCGTCTTCCCAGTTCCAGGCATCCAGCTGCACGACAGATGATTGCCCCGAAATGAGTCCGCCTGAAGGTGTAGGCTGTGCCAGTAGTATACCGTTGGAGCGTACCGTAGGGATCACTTTTGAGTCGGTATTATAAGCGATGATACTACGTACATTGGCGTTGATATCGCCTGTCTCGTAATCGTCAACCGTGCCGCGGGCGCCTTCCTCGGTCTCAACAAGGCCAAGGGTGGTTACCGGGCATATAAAACCGGGGTAAAGCTGTTTACCGGTTGCGTCTATCACCAGGGCATCTGCTGTGTTGGGTGCAGCGCCTTCGCCAATGGCGGTAATTTTCCCTTTATCAAAAGCAAGGTAACCTTTGCTGATCACCTGCCCGTTACCGATATGTATGGTTGCCCCCGTAATGATAACCGGTTTACTTTGTGCCGGTGCCGGTGATATGGTTGCTTGCCCGAAGGTCAGTATAGTGCTTAGCAATAATACTGTGGTGCTTAATATATTTTTGATCATTTTAATATTCCTCAACTGTCAAAATTCATTTATTCCTGCTTTGCTCTTCGGTGTTTTTGGTTTGTGCACCGTTATAGTCGTCGGCTACAACATAAGCATCATCTTCAACGGTATCGCAGGTATAATGTGGCTTACCTTTAACACCTGCCGGCTTTTGGGTAGCTGCACCTTTATTTTTTGCAGCGATCATTTTTTGGATGATACGTGTTTCGTCGGCTTTTAATGCTTTCTGTTTAGCAGCGTCTTCCTCTATATCCCAGTATTTGATGCCATCAACATAAGTTTTCTCAGCCACAGCATAAACAGAGAGCGGGTCGGCGGACCAAACCACGATATCGGCATCCTTACCTGGTTTTAAACTACCGATGCGTTGGTCGACATGCAGCATTTTCGCCGGATTAAGGGTCACAAACTTCAGGGCCTCTTCCTCGCTCAGTTTACCATAGGCAACGGACTTGCCTGCTTCCTGGTTCAGGCGACGGGCCATTTCTTCATCGTCGGAGTTAAATGCAGTGGTAATACCCACATCGTGCATCAGGGCGCCATTATAGGGTATAGCCTCGCTCACTTCCATTTTGTAGGCCCACCAATCAGAAAAAGTGGAACCAGCAATATTCCGAGCCAGCATTTTATCGGCCACTTTATAACCTTCGAGTATATGCGTAAAAGTATTGACCTTGAAACCCATCGAATCGGCCACATGCATCAGCATATTGATCTCTGATTGTACATAGGAGTGGCAGGTGATATGCCTGGTATCGTCCAATATCTCTACGAGTGCATCCAGCTCAAGATCGCGGCGCACATGATTACCTTTGATGGCACGGGCAGCTTTATATTCTTTGGCGCGGGTAAAGGCATCAACATAAACCTGTTCAACCCCCATACGCGACTGCGGGAAACGCATATTTGGCGTACCCTCGGGGATTCCCCAGTTGCTTTGCTTAACGTTTTCGCCGAGCGCAAATTTGATAAAGCCGGGCGCGCCATCAAACTTCATTTCTTCAGGCAGTACACCCCAGCGGTGTTTAATGAGCATGGTTTGCCCGCCGATAGGGTTTGCTGATCCATGCAGGATATGCGACGTAGTTACGCCGCCAGCCAGCTGCCGGTAAAGATTGATATCTTCTGAATCGAGCACATCGCCGATACGCACTTCAGATGTTACTGCCTGAGTACCCTCGTTGATACCGCCGGTAGCCGCAATATGCGAATGTTCATCCACGATGCCTGGCGAAATATGCTTACCTGTAGCATCCACCACCTTTGCCCCGGCCGGTACAGCCAGATTTTTACCGATGGCCTTTATTTTACCATTGGCGATCAGTACATCGGTATTTTGCAGGATGCCCTCTTTTTCGTTGGTCCAAACTGTTGCGTTTTTAAATAAAGTGGATTCCTGTTTTGGCAATTCTACATTACCAAACGGCGCCATAGGGTAAACTACCGGTCCAAGGGCTATCGTCGGTTTTGTTTCAGGCTTTGCA
>CAIPDP010000024.1 GCA_903863845.1 uncultured Mucilaginibacter sp.
AGGTAAATGTTGTGTTGAATCGGTAGCGTTTGGGATATGCGAATAAATGTAAGTAAACCCATTGTCTATCTCCAGCCTTTTAGCTTCTGCCGGGTGTATATTCAAAAACCCGGAAATACCCGAAATATCGGCAATATTAGTCGAAAGGTACTGATAGATCGGAAATCCTCCCGAAAGCGAATCTGTACGCCCGGCAAATATAAAATTACTGATATGGTTATAAAAGCCATCGGCTTCAACGCTCAGGTTGTTGCCATCATAGCCATAGGCGAGGTCGATCTGGTATCCCTGTTCAGCTTTAAGGTGCAGGTTCCCCACTTCTACCAGATTGGAGCCGATATTCAATCCGTTACTGGTTAATTCGTTGATCGCAGGAGCGCGGAAACTTTTTGACAGGTTCAATTTTAAATAATTGTTATCAGGTAGCTGATAGGAGCCGCCAATACTTCCTGAAAAACCGGTATAAGTGTTATTAAAAGCATTAAATTGAACTGATGAGCCCGGTGTGCCCTGCGGTACGATATTGCCGGCAGCATTTAAAGACATCGGGTCGCCGATAAAATTGGTCAGGTCGTAACGTAAACCACCACTCAGCGTCAGGTTATTGATCTTCTTTTCTAGTATCCCATACGCACCTATTTCAAAATTTGTGTAGTTAGGTATCTCATAGTCGGGTACATAAGGTGCTGGTGGAGCATCGCCATTGTGTTGAAACTCATAAAGGCCATTAATGCCGGTAGTTAATTTTAAACCGGTACTATCGTCGGCCAATTGGTATTTGAACGAATAGGGGATATCGTTGACGATTAAATTGCCCGAACCAAAAACACCTGTATCGATATCGTGATGCACACTTTGAGTAAAGCCAATATCCAGGCCAAGATGCCCTTTTCCCAGATTGATACTGTTTTGCCACCAGGCCTGGTATTCGCCGAGGGTCTTATCACTTGCTATGTTAGGTGTGTATGATAAAAAATCGGACCTTGTTGGATAGACTTTACCATTCTTAGGAAAATCGAACATAAATCGGCCCGTACTGTCGCGGTTGCCATCAGGCAATTCTATCCGTCGGTTTAGTAAGCCAAGGGTTAGGCGCGAATAGCCCCAGGTACGGTTAATTCCTAAAACAAGCCGGGCGTTAAACTGATTCCAGGCTGTGTTCCAAACATAACCATCTTTAGGGTTTGAATAACTGTGTGCTTCCTCACCACTGACCTGCAGGCCCCAAACAAAACCTTCATGGTTCCCTGCGATATTCAGGGAGGTTCCCAGATAGCCGTTATTGGTATGGTATTCGGTCAGTACACTTCCGCTAACCGTACCGTTTTGCGGCAATGGCGCTGATTTGAAGCTGATCACCCCGGCTTCGGCACTGGCTCCGTATTGTAACGAAGCAGGGCCCCTGATCACTTCTGCATCATGTACGGCGTAAGGGTCGATCAATACACCATGATCATCGCCCCATTGAAAATCTTCCTGTGGAACGCCATCCATCAGCACCAAAACACGGTCGAAGCCCAAACCATTGATCTGTGGCTTAGTCGTACCCGAACCTTCGGTCGTTTCATTTACGCCAGGTTGGGAAGCAACCAGATCGATCGCGGTATTGGCTACATCTTCCAAAATCATCTTATGGGTAACAACAGTGATTGGGATTGAGGCACGCTGCCGCGTGGTCGTATTGCCGAATGAGGTTACGATCACATCAGAAAGTTCGAAATTTGATGCGGATAACCTGAAATCAACAGAATAGGTATTGCCGAGGTCTATTATCCGGGTAATACTGGCATAGCCGATCATACTTACCTGGATCAGGTATTCGCCTTTGGGTAAGTGCCTAAGGAAATAAACCCCTTTTTCGTCGGTACTCGTACCTGCTTTCAGATCAGGGATGGTAATGGATACACCGGCTAAGGGCAGCCCGGTAGCTTTATCGGTAATCTTTCCGGTTACTTCCCTTGTGCCATCAGCTGTTTTCGCCTGAAGCGGAAAATAAATAATTAGTAATAATAAGAGTGAAAGCATTCTTTTAAATGCTTGATAAGTCTTCATAAAAAGAAATAAAAAATTAGCAAATGAGGATACTCCGCTCCCATACGGGGAAGGCATACCCGTTAAAAAGTTCAAAAAAATGAAGTTTTATGCTAACTGTGGCGGACGAAAGATGGCGCCATGTCCCTGCGGCAAATAAATGCGCTGGTTTTTGATCGGTATGATACCGATCATTTTTGTGAAGAATTTTACCTGGCCTGCAGTTTCAAAATAAGTTTGCTGCAGCAGGTTTTTTTGTGTTTCGCGCTCATTGGCTGCTTGTTTGTCATCTGCTTCCTTGATTTTTTTCATCAGGTAGCATTTGCCGTTACAATGAAGCCAGGGTTTATTGCGGTTTTCGCAAAGCTTGGTGGCAATATAATGCCGGTTTAGCTCGAATCCCGCATACACAAAAAAGCGTGAAAAGCTACTGCATACCAGGCATGCAATAAGCAAAAACGCTGTAAGGCGGAATTTCATGCTGCAAAGTTAATAGCACAGCCAGTAAAATCAAATTTAGTTTAAATAATGGTGCCTGGTAGTGTGTTAATATAATATGAAGGCCCTTTCGTTTGAACGAAAGGGCCTTCATATAAGATCAAATCCAGGGACTGATTATTTTTTATCAGCAGCACGTTTTAACGTGGTATGGAATTTCATGCCCTGGTAATCTATATTCAGACTAACTGAGTCACCCGCAGCAAAATATTTTCCGGTATGAGGTATGCTCATGCCACCTGCATCCAGATTAAACGAGATGCTGTCTCCTTTTACTTTACCTTCGGTCAGGTCAACGGTACCTTGTGGGTTAGTAGATGTGCCGGTAAGTTTATCGCCATCTACCTTAAAGGTATATGACAATGGGAATTCCTGCCCGTCGGGCGTGCTAACTGTTCCGCTCCAGTTGCCATTTAAATCGGCAAACCAGGCAAATACTGCTGTACAGCAACAAAGCAGCACAGCGGTGATCAATAGTTTTTTCTTCATGGTTTGGTGGTTAAGTTTGTTGTTGTTTTATAGACGCCCTGCGGCTTATGATGTTACAGGTCATTTATTTTTCAAGGGTACGTTTTAGCGTAGTATGGGTAGATCTTGCACCAACACGGAGGCTTATCGAGTCGCCGTCAGCATAATACTTTCCTTTATTCTTGATCTTCATCGTTCTGATGTTTCCGGTAAACCATAAACTGTCGCCCTGAACTTTGCCATCCGAGATATCGAAAGTTCCGATCTGCGATGTAATACTACCGGTGAGCGTTTCGCCATCAACTTTAAATTTGTATGATATCGGAAATTCGTTGCCATCAGGTCCTTTTAACATTGCCGACCAACTGCCATTGATGTCCGCAAACCATGCAAATGACGTTAAACCCAGGGCCGCGAGGCCAATAACGACTAATAGTTTTCTTTTCATATTTTGGCGATTATGTTTTTCTAAATATAGAAATAAGTTTAAAAAAAAGCCCTGTGCATTTCTGCAACAGGGGCTCCACTATGAACAGTTTGGGTTGAAATTTATTTACTTGTATCGCGTTTGATCGTTAAATGGGTTGATTGCCCGCCAAAATCAATATCAAGTCCTGCTGAATCGGTATACATTTTGCCCTTATGCGGGTAATCGTTGCCGTCAACGGTAACTTTAAAGCTAAAAGTGTCGCCGGTAATTTTTCCGTTGTCGATAGAAACAGCGCCTGCTGGCGATTCGGCAGTACCGCTCAATTTATCACCATCAACTTTGAAATTGTAGGTAACAGGCAATTCCTGACCATCGGGCGTACGAATAACGCCTTTCCATTTTCCAGTCAGATCAGCCGTTACAGCCATTACAAAAAGGGCGAAAGCTATCAAAGCGCCTGGTATCAATAATTTTCTTTTCATAAAAGGTTTTTTTTCAAACCTAAATGTAAGTTTTTTATTACAAAACAAAATGTGCCGATGTATTAAATTTTCAACAGTTAATGATGAACAGGCTCCTGACAATTTTCCTTATTTTGACCTTTATTTATCGAAATTTAAATAATCAGGTTAAAATAAGGTCAAAAATGGATAAGAAAACCGTTTGACCCCAGTTGAATACCAAGTAACTTTGTTTACTGTGAACGTTGATCGCAGGAATTAGGCTTGAACTTGATGGTCAAGCCAGTTTTTGCTGAATTGCTAATTTTTGGTCCATAATACCTGTTGTAAACGATGAAAACTAAACTAGGTCTTTTGATATGTTGCAGTTTAGGCCTCTCGGCTTACGGACAACAACACGATTATCCAATACAACCCGTTGCTTTTACCAGTGTGAAACTGTCGGACCAATTCTGGTCGTCACGTATCGAGACCAACCGAATGGTAACCATACCGGCATCCTTTCAACGCTGTGACAGTACAGGCAGGATAAAGAATTTTGTGATGGCGGCCGAGCATCGCGGTAAGTTTTGCACGGTTTACCCTTTCGATGATACCGATATTTATAAGACAATTGAAGGTGCATCCTATTCATTGGCCGAGCACCCCGACCCGGCATTGGCCCGATACCTTGATTCGCTGATAACCATTATTGGTAAGGCACAGGAGCCTGATGGCTACTTGTATACCGCCCGTAGTATCGATCCCCTGAATCCCGGACCATGGGCTGGTCCCGAACGCTGGATCAATGAGCAGAAAATGAGCCACGAACTTTACAATGCTGGTCATTTATACGAAGCTGCAGCCGCGCATTTTATGGCTACCGGTAAACATAACATGTTAGATATCGCCTTAAGAAATGCCGATCTGCTGGTACGCACTTTCGGACCACAAAAAAAGCATGTTGCACCGGGCCACGAAATAGTTGAAATGGGACTGGTTAGATTATACCGCATCTCGGGCAAAAAAGAATACCTCGACCTTGCCAAATTTTTCATCGAGCAACGCGGGCATAAAGACTACAATAAAAAGAGCAAAAACGAATACGAGAACGGCAAGTATTTCCAGGATGATGTGCCGGTTATCGCACAGGAAGAAGCCGAAGGTCACGCAGTTAGGGCGATGTATCTGTATTCGGGTATGGCCGACGTTGCGGCATTGACAGGGGATACTGCATTCCTGAAAGCTATTGACCGCATATGGGAAAATATGGTGGGCAAGAAGATGTATGTACAAGGAAGTATCGGCGCAGTAGGTGATGGCGAACGATTTGGTGAAAACTACGAGTTGCCTAATGCAACAGCTTATAACGAAACCTGTGCCGCTATAGGCAGCGTTTTTTGGAACCAGCGTATGTTCTTGTTACATGGCGATTCAAAGTATATTGATGTGCTTGAAAAGACGCTTTACAATGGTTTGATATCAGGTGTAGGATTAGATGGCAAGTCTTTCTTTTATACCAATGCGATGCAGATCAGTAAGAACTTCAGGACTGAAGATACCGAGCCTGAGCGTTCGGGCTGGTTTACCTGTTCTTGTTGTCCAACTAACGTAGTGCGCTTAATCCCTTCCATTCCGGGATACATCTATGCGCAGAACGGGAATTCTGTTTATATCAATTTATTTATCAGCGGCACCGGAAACCTGGTGCTCAACAATAAAAAGTTGAGCATAACCCAACAAAACAATTACCCATGGGATGGTGCATTGCAATTTATGATCAACCCCGAATCAACGATGGATGCGACGATCAGGATACGCATACCGGGTTGGGCGCAAAATGAGGCCATGCCATCAAACCTTTACCAATATGAAAGCACTTCGAGCCAAAAGGTGGCGATCAGTGTAAATGGTAAGGCAGTGGCCTATCAGGTTGAACATGGGTATGCGGTGATCAACAAAAAATGGAAAAAGAATGATCAGATCACCGTTAATTTACCGATGGAAGTGCGCAGGGTTGCCGCTCTTGACAAATTAGATGACGATCAGGGAAAAGTAGCGTTGCAACGCGGACCGATCATGTATTGTGCTGAATGGAAGGACAATAATGGGCAGGCATGTAATATCATTGTACCTCGTGATGCCGTTTTCAGTTCGGCTTATGAGTCCAATCTGCTTAACGGGGTTCTTGTTCTTAAAGCCAATGTAAAAAGCGTTCAAATAGATCCCTCCGGGCAAAATATAAATACTAAGGATGCTACACTGACAGCGATCCCCTATTATTCATGGGCCAATAGGGGCAAGGGAGAAATGACGGTATGGTTCCCTGAACGTGTGACCGATCTGACACTATTGACCAAATAATATCCAAATTATATCATGAGAAGAATAGTTTTATTATTAGCGTTTTTAAGTGCCTCTACTGGTGTATTTGCACAGGATATCCTCATCAAAAGCGGATGGAAATTGAAGATCGGCGACTCAGCGTCATGGTCGGCAGCAACCTATAACGACGCGGGCTGGCAGGCTGCGAATGTGAGTTTGCCATGGGAGGAGCAGGGTTACCCGCATACTGATGGATTTGGCTGGTACCGTTTGCATCTTCGCATTCCTTCATCACTCAAACAAAATGCTTTTTTGAAAGATAGCCTGCATTTCGATCTCGGCTATCTGGATGATGGGGGCGAGGTTTATCTTAACGGCGTATTGGTTTACAAAAACTGGAAAACGGGTGATATAAAAAATGGCAATTATGGTCCAGGTTCGTTCAGCCTCGCTGCTAATGATCCTGCTATTTATTGGGATGGCGAAAATGTCTTAGCGGTTCGTTTATTTGATACCGGCGGGGTTGGCGGGCTTTATGGCGAACGGTTCCGTTTGCATATGGTCGATCTGACGGATAATGTAGAGATCAGCACCGACGGCGATTTTGGTTTTGGTAATGCTGGTTCACTCACCAAATCGGTTAAGTTGATCGCTACTGGTAAATACAACTATTCCGGAATGTTTAATATAAAAATCAGCGATCCGGAGACAGGTAAAATTATCCTTCAAAAACAAGCACAGGCAGCATTTTCCTATGGCAAACCTTTTAGCTATACTTTAAGTACTGGTCCGCTGACAAAGAAATCCTATTTAATTACTTATGCGTTTACTGATAAACGTTCGGTCAATGCGGTTA
>CAIPDP010000025.1 GCA_903863845.1 uncultured Mucilaginibacter sp.
CCGATCTACAGGCACATCAACGGACTAAAAGAAACGATGGTATGGCATGGTATCAGTAAAGATACTGTACTGGACATGAAGCCCGAGGATTTCGAAATAAGGGATAACGCTTACAGCGCAATGTCGATGAGTGTTTTGAATAAGAATATCGAAAAGGCAAAAATTCGTGGAACCGGCGAGCTGACCGACATGCAGTTTGAGAAATTCAACCGCTTTGTATACCCCCTTTCAACCTATGTGCTGATGATCATCGGCGTTTCTATGTCATCCCGGAAGGTTCGGGGAGGTATTGGCCTGCCGCTGGGATTGGGCATTTTGCTTTGTTTCGCCTATATCGTAGTTGAACGTTTCGCGCTGGTATTTTCTACAAAAGGTGGTGCACCAGCACTGATCTCAGTATTTGTTCCGAACATAATATTTGGCATATTTGGGTATTACCTGCTGCTAAAAGCCCCCAAATAATGCAACCAGTACCGCTTCGAACTGCGCTGAACAGAAATCTGATCATTCTCAATTTTACGGTTGTTATCTGGAGTTTTACCGGTATCCTGGGTAAGCTGATCAGCATAGATGCCGTAAGCCTGGTATGGTACAGGGTACTCATTGGTTTCCTCACATTATTCATTTATTTCAGGCTCAAACAAACCCGGTTTAGAGTCACCCGAAAGGAATTTTTGCAGCTGTTTTTTACCGGCGCATTGGTAGGCACACATTGGATTTTATTCTTCCTTTCAATCAAATTATCCACGGTATCAGTTGCCCTTGTTTGTTATTCATCGCTCACTTTATTCACCGCGATCTTCGACCCGCTGATCAACAAAAAGCGGATAGCAGGACTCGAAATAATCTTCGGACTACTCATCATCGGCGGTATCCTGGTTATTTTTAAATTCGAACCACGATACACTAAGGGTATCATTTCCGGCTTGCTTTGTGCCATGTTAGCCAGCATATTTTATATCATCAACTCCCGCCAGGTAAAAATATTACAGCCTACTGTAATCTCGTTTTACGAGTTACTCGGTGCCTTTTTCTGGATATCTGTATACCTGTTTTCCAGTGGTGGGTTCGATCATTTTAAGCTTCCAGGTAAAGCAGATATCGGCTACCTGTTGCTGCTTGGCACCGTATGTACATCACTTGCCTACGTGGCTGGAGTATCAGTTATGCGGTCGATATCTGCCTTTCGGGTGGCACTTTTCACCAACCTCGAACCTGTTTATGGTATCATCCTTTCCTTTGTTTTCTTTGGCGATATGAACAAAATGACCCTGGGCTTTTGGGCCGGAGCTACTATTATTCTTTCCGCAATTTTGCTGTTTCCGGTCGTACAGAAACAGGTCTACAAAAAGAATTAGATCCCAATTTCTGATAGTTTGTATACCATTTCGTCCTTTCAATAGGGTAGGGGCAAGGAAAATGCCTCTGTTTTTGGGGCTATTTTAGAGCGATTTAAGACGATTTCGCTCAGAAAGATAAAGTCCTGTCATCCGGTAATTTTCATTCAAACTTGGGCCAAATACCGAATCGAAGAATAGTGTAACAAACGCTCTATTGTGAATGCCTTAAATGAGGTAAAATTCACAGGTACTTACACGGTTTTTTTTAACATTTATTTTAATTTAACGAGAAACACTGATTTTATATTTTATTGTTTTTCAGTATACTTATAATCGTTAAGTAATCTTTGAGTTTAACGATCTGGCATCAAGAACACATTGCGATTACTAATTTTTTTAGCTAACATGTATTTTTTGTGGTTTTTATTGACATAAAAATTTATAAATCAAGTATTTATAATATATTAACTAAACAAAAACTTCTTTTTAGTGATTTTTCTTACCTAAGTGTACCGAAAATTGCTTTTTTATTGCGTTTTCAAAAACGGAAAAAATCAGGGGAGCTCGAAGCCTTTTGATAATTTGAAAATTTTAAGTCTAAAAAATTGCTGTCATTTTTTTTCGAACAATATTTGAGACTTGGGTTGTTTGATTTTCTATTGGAAAGCGATCCAAAACACTACCGATTTTATTTAGCCGGAGGATGTAAGTACTCCCCTGCTCTTTTCGTAGTTTAGTATTTTAATAGCGCAACGCTTCACTAATTTTTAACTAACCCGGAAACATCATGAGAATCAAAACCATGATCATTATTGTCATCACGATATTGCTTACCGTGGTGATCATGCAAAACAACGACCCCGTCACCTTTAATTTTTTGTTTGCTAAATTCTATATCTCCAAACTATTGATGTTGCTATTGGTTGCAGTAGTAGCATTTATTGCCGGGGTATTGGTTGGCAGGCCGGGCAAACCAAAATACATTCCGGGCCAGGTACCGGAAGGCGAGCAGGGCAGAAAAGAATCAAATACACTAAGTGACGAGGACAGAGATTATATCAGTTAAATTATGGGAACAACTATTGCGTTTATCGGTCTTGGAAATATGGGCCTGCCGATGGCAAAAAATTTAATAACAGCCGGGTATCACCTTAAAGTTTATAACCGCTCGGTAGACAAAATGGATGAGTTGGATCAGCTTTCGATCACATGCTGCGACAGTCCGGCAGAGGCAGCTAAAGATGTTGCAGTGGTGATTACGATGCTCGCAGACGACAAGGTTCTTGATGAGATCACAAGCGGAGAAAATGGCATATTAAAAACACTGACAAAAGGAAGTTTACATATTTCAATGAGCACAGTATCGCCAGACATCGCAAGGCGGTTAGCAGACTTACATTTGGCTGCAGGTAGTGCCTATCTGGCCGCGCCGGTATTTGGCCGTCCGGAAGCTGCGGCAGCAAAAAAATTATGGATCTGTGTTTCGGGAGATGGTAATTCAAAATCAATCGCCCGGCCTGTTCTGGAAGCGCTGGGACAAGGCGTGTTCGACTTTGGCGAGGACGCCGGCAATGCCAACGTAGTTAAGGTGATCGGTAACTTCATGCTGTTCGCGTCTGTCGAGATGATGGCAGAGGCATTCAGGTTGGCTGAAGACCATGGACTTGATCGCAGCGAGGTAGCGAATTTCTTTGGGTCAACAATATTCAATGCTCCGGTTTATCAAAACTACGGGAGGCTGGTTGCCGAGAAACAATATGAGCCGGTAAAATTCAAAGCCTCACTTGGCTACAAAGATCTGGATCTGGCACATCAGCTGGCGCAACAAACAGAAACACCGATGCCTGTAGCGGATGTCACCCGGCAGAAATTAGCAGAGGCTGTTGAAAAAGGTCTTAGCGATCGTGATTGTGTAGAAGCATTTGCCAGGGGTTCCGAAAAGGATCGGTTTTAAAAGACCTCAGCTTTCAGATATCATAGAAAACCTGGTTTGATGCCTGCAGATGGGTCAGATCAGGTTTTTGCCTGAATATGCCAAAAACGGAAGCCCCGCTCCCACTCATGCTGGCATAAACGGCGCCAGCTTCATACAAAGCGGCTTTCACACCACGTATCATCACATGGTTTTTAAATACCGACTCCTCAAAATCATTTTTGATATAGTTTTTCCATTCTTCAACTGGCAAAGTGATCAACTCCTTTACCGAGCGGGCAGGCCAGTAAGGTTTTACGCCACGGTACGCTTCAGACGTAGACACATGTGCCGGCGGCATCACCAGTGCAATCGAATAATCAGACAGGTCGAGATTTACCGGTTCAAACCGATCACCTTTCTCAAAAGCGAATACCGGCTTGCTTTCGATAAAAAATGCGCAATCGGCGCCGAGCTGCCGGGCATAATCAAGTTTTTGGTCCCGCGATAATCCTAAATTAAATAACTGGTCGATCAGTTTGATAAAAAACGCTGCATCTGCCGAGCCGCCACCCAAACCCGCCCCTATCGGAATGTGTTTATGCAGGTGGATATCAACAGGCGGTAGATCATGATCTTCACTCATCAACTCATAAGCACGGATGCATAGATTATCTTCAACTCTGCCCGGAATGCCAAGTCCGGAGGCTTCAAACTTTAAGCTTTGCGCGGGC
>CAIPDP010000026.1 GCA_903863845.1 uncultured Mucilaginibacter sp.
CTATCCGATTCAACGCTAAAAAAGATCGCGGGATTTCCCCCGTTATTAGCGCCTTTTGGCAACTATCGCTATACTGCTCCCGGCCAGGTTTTGCTAAAACAAAAAATAGGCGAAGTATCTACGCCTTACCCACTACTGTCATTTAACGAAGATAACGGCCGCCGTACTGCCACCCTAACCGGAGAGGGGCTATGGCGCTGGTCGCTTGCCGAGTACCAGGCCTACGGCAACCACCATACCATGGAGGAATTGCTGGGTCAGGGCGTGCAATACCTTACAGCAAATGCAAACAGGCAGCGATTCAGGGTATATCCTGCTAAAAATGTTTTTGACGAAGGTGATAATGTGATCCTGAATGCCGAATTATACAACGACGCGCTCGAACTGGTCAATACACCCGATGCGAAGATCGACCTCAAAAGTGATTCGGGTAAAAATTATAGTTTCCTGTTTACACGAACCGGGCAAGGTTACCAGCTGGATGCGGGTGCTTTACCTTCGGGCGACTATAGCTATTCAGCTTCAACCCGATCCGGCAATCAAAACCTGACTGCAAACGGCCGTCTGACGGTAAAGCCACTCGACCTGGAAACCCGCCAAACAGAGGCCGATCACCAACTATTACGTGCTCTGGCAAAGCAATCCGGCGGGCAATTTTTACTACCTTCACAGGTAGACCAATTGGCTGACCTGATCCGCAAGAACGATAATATCAAAACCCTGGTTTATGAGGATAAACATTACAGCGACCTGGTCGACCTGAAATGGATATTTGTTTTGATCGTAAGTATGCTTGGTTTGGAATGGTTCATGCGTAAACGGGAGGGCGAAATTTGAGTTTTGACATTAGCCCGGCAATAGAAATTTCAGGAACTGTAGCTTTCGCGGTTTCGGGCGCTTTCGCGGCAATACAGAAGCGGCTTGATATGTTTGGTGTGCTCATCATGGGTTTTATTACTGCGATCGGTGGTGGTACTATCCGGGATGTTTTGATCGGTTATACGCCGGTTGCCTGGATGCGCGACAACCAAACACCACTGATCATTTTAGCAACAGTAACGGCAACGATCCTGTTCAAAAAATATATCAATACATTTAAGATCACGCTTTTTTTGTTCGATGCCCTTGGGCTTGGCTTGTTTACCATCATCGGTATACAAAAAGGGATCAATGCTGGCTTGAATCCAGGGGTTTGTATTGCCCTTGGTACCATTAACGGTTGTTTCGGCGGTGTACTCAGGGATATCCTGCTCAATGATATTCCGCTTATTTTCAGAAAAGAGATTTATGCCACCGCCTGTATCTTCGGCGGTACATTATATGTTTTGCTGATCACCCGTATGGACCCGGATATGGTCAAGATCATCGCTATCATCGTAGTTTGCGCCATCAGGATCATTGCTGTTAAATTCAAATTGTCCTTACCACGTTTTTATGCCTGAAAAACCAACAAGCCCTCAAAAAATCACATTAACTGAAGAAAAGGAGGGGGCTTCATCGGCACAAAAACTATTGGGCCTCGACCACCTGCGTGCTTTTGCGATCGTCTACGTAATGCTGTTCCACTACCAGTATTTTGCGCACCCCAATTGGGTCACGAATATAGCCCCGTTTGGATGGACGGGCGTTGATTTGTTTTTTGTTTTGAGTGGCTACCTGATAGCAGGGCAATTATTTGCAACCATCGCTTCTGGCAAGCAAATTTCTTTGATCGAATTTTTTACCAAACGTTTTTTCAGGATCATACCGCCATTCCTTGTCATCGTTGCCTTGTATTTCCTTTTCCCGGTTTTACGTGAATGGGGGCAACCCTCGCCGCTTTGGCGATACCTGACTTTCACGCTCAATTTTGGACTCGATCTGAGCAAATACGGCACTTTTTCTCATGCCTGGTCGCTATGTGTCGAAGAGCAATTTTACCTGGTTTTGCCGCTGATATGCCTGCTGTTTGTGTATTTAAAACAAGGAGCAAAGGCAAAATACTTGTTGATAGTGCTTTTTGTTGGCGGATTTTTTCTTCGACTATGGAACTGGGATCACTTTATGGTGCCGGTGCTTTCGAGCCCGAATGCTGGATTGGTTTGGAACGAGTATATTTATTATCCCACTTATAATCGCCTGGATGGCCTGTTGGTTGGTGTAAGTATTGCCGGTTTATTTACCTTTTATCCGAAAGTTAAGGCCTATTTTAACAGGTATAGTATTCCAGCGCTTTTATCTGGTGTTGTTTTATTGGTATTTAGTGCAATTGTCTGTAAAGACTATCATAATTTTAACACTGCAATTTGGGGCTTCCCGATGATCGCACTTGGCTATGGCTTGATATTGGCCGCGGTTGTCTGCCCGAATAACCCGCTATTTAAACTGAGATCATTTATTACTGCCCGTATCGCTACACTTTCTTATGCCATGTATCTATGCCATAAGATCGTTATTCATGTCGTTCAACTGCTATTAGGTAAAATTGGAATGGACACCAACAGTAACATGGTGATGCTGCTCTGCTTTGCCGCAATCATCTTAGCTGCTACTTTGATGCGATATATTATTGAAAAGCCTGCTTTAAACTGGAGAAATAAGGTTTTAAAGCGATTTACTGCTAATTTGAAGCCTGGTCTTTCGATTTAATGATCACAAAAACCTCCTCATTATCTTTTTTCATGAGGTATTTTTCGCGGGCAAATTTCTCGAGCTTTTCTTTATTGGTCGTTAATTCGTCCAGATCCTGATGTACTTTAACCGTTTGCTTCTGATAAAAATCCCGTTCCTGTTTTAACTTGCTCAGTTGGTGACGATACTGGTATTGTGAAAAAAGGTCGTTTTTATCAAAAAACACCATCCATACCAAAAATGTCAGCGTGATTACGAAATATTTATTCCTCAGAAGATTGAGCAGCCGCTTCATTTTAAACTAAAAGAATTTTCGTTTAAAGCTATTTAATTTATTTCAACGATGCAAGGGTGATTATTAACTTGCTAACATTGGTTGTCCCGATAGCTATCGGGGTGGTTGTATTAGTTTTATTGGTTGAACACAGGTTATTGGGAGTTTGTGATCGATATCTTGGTGTAAAGGTTTTTCGATACTGCCCCGATACTCATCGGGACAGCTTATTTAACCCAATCCAACCAATACAACCAGTTTAACCAATCCAACTAACGTTACCTCCTCTTTCCCCAGCGCTTCTGCCCGTCGCGGTGGCCGGGAGAGCGTTGTTGTTTTTGGGCAGGGGCACTGCTTTTTGCACCAGGTTCCATTTTTTTGGCTACAAAGGTGGGGCTCATCGGGTAGGGGTGAGCTTCGTTGACCGGAATTGTTTTACCGATCAGCTTATGGATATCTTTCAGGAAATCTATTTCCTCCGCTTCACAAAATGAAAATGCGATACCGTTTGCACCAGCCCTGCCGGTACGACCAATACGGTGTACATAGGTTTCCGGAATATTCGGTAACTCGTAATTGATCACGTGTGTCAGCTCATCAATATCGATCCCTCGTGCAGCGATGTCAGTTGCTATCAACACCCGTGTGGTGCGGTTCTTGAAATTGGTTAAAGCACGTTGCCTGGCGTTTTGCGATTTATTACCGTGTATCGCTTCGGCAGTAATACCAACC
>CAIPDP010000027.1 GCA_903863845.1 uncultured Mucilaginibacter sp.
CATACCAATTTCAGACTCAGGACTCAGGGCTCAAGACTCAGGGCTTACAACTTCACGCTTCCACCGACCTCGGCGCCCTCCTTATCGACGGCTTTGGCGATGGTATCTGGATCGATGCACCAGGCATCGAAACAAAAGTGATCACTTCTACAGCTTTTGGAATATTACAGGCAACACGTTCGCGTATTTCTAAAACAGAATATATATCCTGCCCAAGTTGCGGTCGCACGCTGTTTGATCTGATGGTAACTACGCAAATGATACGCAGCAGAACCAGCCACCTTAAAGGTTTAAAGATCGGTATCATGGGTTGCATCGTTAACGGTCCCGGTGAAATGGCCGATGCCGATTACGGCTATGTAGGTTCAGGAACAGATAAAGTTACCCTCTATCGCGGTAAAGAAGCGGTGAAGAAAAACATCACCTCATTAAATGCGTTGGATGAACTCATCAATATTATCCGCGAAGATGGCAATTGGATAGAGCCGGAGTAGTCGATAGTCCATAGTCGATAGTCCATAGTCGATAGCACTTTGGGCTAATCCGTAGTTTTTCAAATAATTTCGCAATCGGCATTTCGCTCTCCGCATTCAGTTTTACTCATTTCGAAATCGGCATTTCGCACTCCGTGTTCGGTTTCACTCATTTCGCAATTTGCACTCCGCACTTCGAATTCAAAGTCAGGACTTAAACCTCGTCCACCATTCCGTATTCAATGCACCGATCACATCCGTCGGTTTTCCGGGTTCAGGGGCGAAAAGTTTGATGTTACGTTCTTCTGCGTATTTTAACAATAGTTCGATAGGCTCGAACCACGCGTGGGTTGAAAGGTTGAAGGTGCCCCAGTGAATAGGCATCATCAATTCCCCGCGAAGTGCAAGGTGTGCGTTGGCGGCATGATCGGGCCCCATGTGGATATCGGCCCAGTTTTTGCCGTAAGCGCCAACTTCCAGCATCGTAAGGTCAAAAGGGCCGAAAGTATCACCGATCTCTTTAAATCCGGGCCACCAACCTGAGTCGGCGCCAAAAAAGATATTATGTTTTGGTCCCTTCAAAACAAATGATGCCCATAATGTTTCGTTACGGTTGACTATTCCTCTGCCCGAAAAATGCCTTGAAGGCAAGGAGGTTAACACGATATCATTCGCGATCAGCGCGCTATCGCCCCAATCCAGTTCGGTAATAAAGTTGGCATTGAGTCCGCATTTTTCCAGGTATGGCGTTATGCCCAGCGAGCAGAAGAATGGGATCTTTTTGTCGGCAAAGAATTGCATCGTCGGCCTATCCAGGTGATCGTAATGGTCATGAGAGATCAGAACAGCATCCAGTTCAGGCAATTGATCAAGCGGAAGAGGGGGTTTGAAAAAACGTTTCGGACCTATGAAAGAAAGAAAAGACGCCCGGTCGCTCCATACAGGGTCGGTTAAAATACGGCGCCCATCGATCTCGATCAGCAGGCTCGAATGCCCGATCCAGGTAATACGCAATCCATTGGCAAGTTCGTGCTGATAAATCGAAGAATCTGTAACAAATGGTCCTAGTGGCTTTTTAGGAACTGTTTCAGCCTTGTTGTTTAGGTATTCCCTAAGGATAGGAATGAAGTTTTCGAAACCGGCCTCTTTGGTAGGGACCGGGTTTTGGTATTTACCATCCTTTTTTTGGGCACCACTTAAATCCATTTACAAGTATCGTTATTATTGTATTACGTCTAACTAAAGTTTTTAGATTGTGAACCGGGTGTTTTGTTTCAGTTTTTAAGCATCGGCTTTGTATACCACCCTGCCCAAAGGATCAATAGGGGTTGTAAAACTACTAAACGTATCCAGGCTATCACGGGTGTAACAGTCAAATTTCCCAATTTTAAAGGGGCCTCGCCGATCATTGCAATATGTACCGGCAAAAAGGCCAGCAGCATTAATATAATACCAATCGCAGCATAGGGTCTTGTTTTTTTATACAATAAAGCACAACCGAAAAGCATCTCAAAACAACCGGCAAGAATATTAAGTGTATGCGGGCACGGTAGGTAGTGCGGGATGATCGCGATGTAACCGCTCGGCGATAGAAAATGGTTAAGTCCTGCCACCAGGTAAAATAGTACAAGCAGGGCGAGACTTATTTTTTTGAAAATATTCATGTTTTCTACTATTAATTACATTTGTCTTTTTAAAAAGGTACTAACGATGAAAATTGCAGGTCTGGGTTTCGCAAGCCGGATAAAAATAACAGTGCAAGTAGCTTCAATTAGCAGGGCTTAGCTTGGCAGCAATTGCAAGTTATTCATTTAAACGTCAAAAATGACGAAAATCACTTTTTAACCTGATTGCGTACATCTGCCGATCAATCGCTAACGTATACTATTGTACTGTCGAAACTAAATGTTGACATGCAATTTAGAAACCTTCTAAATTGCCCTGTTTGACAAAGTATTGACATAACAGGACAGTTATCCTGTTACTTTTGTTGGGTCAAATTCTGTACTAAATTGAAGTATCTAAAAGTTATTGCTTTTACGCACAAGCAGATCGAGTTGAAAGAACTTGGGAAATTGGTGATCTGCCAGGAAAACCTTACTGACAAACTTCGGAAAGTTAAGGCACTTTTTGACATTCCTGAGATTTTCTATCTGGCTACCTGTAATCGCGTTGAATTTGTAATGGCATCCAATGCCGTGATCGATGCTGATTTTGCAGAGAAATTTATTGGTGCCCTGGATATGGGCATTTGCAAGGAACATGTAAAAGTGTTTTTAAGCGGCGCCAGGATCTATGAAGACAGTGAGGCGTTGACTCATTTATTGCGCACTTCCTGTTCAATGGAGAGCTTGGTGGTTGGCGAAAAAGAAATTCTGGCACAAATGCGCAAGGCTTACGAGCAATGCAAAGAGGCTGGCCTAACCGGCGATTACCTGCGAATGGTAATGAACACAGTAGTTAAAACGGCTAAAGAAGTTTATACCAATACTAATATCTCCAAAAACCCTATCTCTGTTGTCTCCCTCGCTTACCGCAAATTAAAAGAGTTAAATCAATGTTCTAATTCACGTGTGCTCATTATCGGGGCTGGTGAAACAAACCGGAACATTTCTAAATATCTACAAAAACATAAGTTCTCTAATTTTGCCGTGTTCAACCGCACCTTGTCGAAAGCGCAGGAACTGGCCGTTGATTTGGGTGGCGAAGCTTTTAACCTGAATGAATTAAAGAATTACCATAAAGGCTTCGATGTGATCATTACTTGTACCTCGTCAGTTGAACCTATCATTACTAAAGAACTTTATGAAAGTCTGCTGAACGGTGAAACGGGCAAGAAAACCATCGTCGACCTGGCAATACCTAATGATACTGCACCAGAAGTAGCCAAAGGTTTCCCGGTAAACTTCATCGAAGTGCAATCTCTGAACGAAGTTGCCAAAAACAATATGCAGGAGCGCTACCACGAGCTGGTAAACGCCGAAAAGATAATCGATCAGAATATTGTTGAATTTATCCCTCAACTGAAACAACGCCGCATCGAACTAGCTATGCGCGAAGTTCCGGAACGTATCAAAGAGATCCGCCATACAGCCATCAATTCGGTTTTTGCCGATGAAGTACAGAACCTGGACGCTGAATCGCGCGAGGTATTGGAGAAAGTGATGAACTACATGGAAAAGAAGTATATCAGCGTTCCAATGATCATGGCGAAAGAGATCATGATCAATACCTGGGCGGAGTAGGGGTGTAGTTCGGAAGTTGGCGAGTCCGCACCCCGATGGCAATCGGAAGTCCGAATCTTTTTGCGGGTTAGATCAAATAATAAATTTTGATAGCTACTGTACTTTTCTCAAAATTA
>CAIPDP010000028.1 GCA_903863845.1 uncultured Mucilaginibacter sp.
ATGTATTTTTTAAAAATATTCATTTTACCGGTTAAACCAATTATTATTTCATAAGTCATACTAACAAATAATAACAAAACACGTAATAAAATCAAACACAAAAAACTTATGAAAAAAGTAATCCTTACCACAATTATCGCATTTTGTTCGGCCGTAGCTTTTGCTCAAACTACATCAGGTTCAACTACCAAACAGGATGCAAAAGCCGACATCGCAAAAGCCAAAGCTGATCTTTCAGCACAGAAGCAAACGATATCAACTGATAAATCAAATCTGCAAACTTCAAAAAGCACTTTGAACGCGGCAAAAGCAACACTGGCTACAGCAAAAACCGACAAGGATGCAAAAACAGTGATCGCTGCTGATAAGGCTGATGTACAGGCTGCCAAAGCAAACGTTAAAGCCGACAAAGCTTCGCTTCAGGCTGCTAAATCAGATGCGGCTGCTGATAGAGCTGATATCAAGTCGATGAAAGCAGATATCAAAGCAATGAAGAAAAGCGCTGGTACCGCTCATATTTCACATAAACACTAAGTCATTTACCACCTGGTAATAGAAATGGCTATCCTATCAGGGTAGCCATTTTGTTATTTGGAGAATATCCTGATGTCTTCAGGTGTTATTGCTAACTCCAAAATGCATGGTAAGGTAGAATTACGAAGTTTTAAAAACTTCGTAATTCTATCGAAGCTAATCTTTTGTGCCACTCCCCCTACTTGTGTTTTAAAGCGGAACACGGGACCCAGCTAAAATGAAAAAAGCCTCCGAACCAAATCCGAAGGCTTTTATGATAATTGAATACTATTGGATCAATTATTTTACGCGAGCGCTTTTTGCAGGAACTAAAGGTACAATGATGATTGCAACCAAAAGAGCGATTTCTAATACAGTGATCATTTTGTTTTGATGTTAAATAATATAATAAACCATTAATACGATGGGCACTGGGGGGACTCTTTTGAAAGGTTGCAGCACAGTGTCTCTGATACACCTTATTGCTAATAACATGCCATAATGTAAAATTATTTCTACACCTAAAAATGTTAAAAAAGGGAATTTGACAGATTTAAAAATTCACTTTTAAAAAAATCACAAAAGCAAAAAAAATTGAATGTCAATTTTTCAGCAGGAAAAAAAAATGATAAAAAAACAGAAAAAAATGTTTTTTTAAATTATTCACCAATTTCCCCGGGAAATAAGGTAGTATTCTAAAAAAAAAGTGTTGAAAAACATAAAATAGCGTGTAAATTCTGGTTTTAGCCGGGCTTTTCTATTACAAACTCCAATTTTCTAGCATTTTTCATTAAAAAGAGGACCATAGCAAGCCATTTTACTGAAAAATGTAACTGAAAGATAAAAATTGCCAATTTGGCACATTTCGGCTATTGTGCCAAATTGGCATAAAAAATAGAAAAATAAAGACTGCCAAATGCCTGCCAAAATGGCAAATACGGATTTTATGCCAAAAACAGGGCAATTTTTTGCCCATGCCAAAATTCTAAAATTTAACTTGAAGTGACTAAGATCAGATGAGGTTAAGCATCTTTTGGGTAGCTTTTATAGCCGATACCGTCTGGTCGCTGTCTAGTCCGCGTGTTTTAAATTCGCGGCTATTAAACTCCCAGGTAATAATGGTCTCGCACAAAGCATCAGACTTACCGCCGGGTGGGATACGTACCGCATAGTCTGTCAGTACCGGCAATAGGAGTTTCTTTTTCTGGTAGATCACTTTCAGGGCATTCATGAAAGCATCATATTGACCGTCGCCTTGCGCATGCTCTTCAAACCGTTCCCCATTAACGTTGATCTGCAGTGTAACCGATGGTCGCAGGTTCTTGGAATGGGTCAACACATAATTCTCAATATGCACTTTTTCCTCTATTGCGCTGCTGTCAAGCACATCAGAAATGATATAGGGTAGATCAGATTGGGTAACTACTTCTTTACGGTCACCCAGTTCAATGATCTTTTCAGTAACTTTTTTCAGGTCAGCATCAGATAGTCTGATACCTAATTGCTGGAGGTTATTTTCAATATTAGCCTTGCCACTGGTTTTGCCCAGGGCATATTTACGGGTACGACCAAAGCGCTCAGGCATCAGGTCGTTAAAATACAGGTTGTTCTTTTTATCACCATCAGCATGGATACCGGCGGTTTGGGTAAACACGTTCTCTCCTACCACAGGTTTATTTACGGGTATACGGAAACCAGAAAAAGTCTCCACCAGTTTACTCACGGTATACAATGACTTTTCATCCACTGAAGTGTGCACATCTTTCACATAATCATTCAACACCGCAATTGTACTTGCCAGGGGCGCATTACCGGCCCGTTCACCCATACCGTTGATCGTCAGGTGTAAGCCTTTGACACCAGCTAGTACTGATTCCAGTACATTAGCTATACTAAGGTCATAATCGTTATGTGCATGGAAATCAAAATGGATTTCCGGATATTTATGAATGATCGGTGTCAGGTATTCTTTTACCTCCGATGGGATCAATACACCCAGGGTATCCGGCAATAAGATACGCTTGATTGGCTGTGTCGCTAAAAAGTCGAGGTATTGGTACACATATTCAGCCGAATTACGCATGCCGTTGCTCCAGTCCTCCAGATATACATTGCAAGCTATGCCATTTTCAGCTGCATAGGCAATCACTTCGCCTACCTCTTTAAAATGCTGCTCCGGTGTTTTCTTCAGTTGATAGGTTAAATGATTCATCGAACCTTTTGTCAGCAGGTTCATCACTTTGGCACCCGCCTGCACCATCCAGTCGACCGAGGTTTTACCGTCGACAAAGGTCAGTACTTCTACTTTATCAATAAAACCATGTTCGGCGGCCCAGCTAGTGATTTTTTTCACCGCCTGAAACTCCCCTTCCGATACCCTCGCCGACGCGATCTCGATCCGGTCAACTTTTACTTCCGTAAGCAACAGCTGTGCGATAGTTAGTTTTTCAGAAGCAGAGAAAGATACACCGCTGGTTTGTTCGCCATCCCTTAGCGTGGTATCCATAATTTCAATATGGCGTGGTAGTACAGACATGATTTGATCAATAAAATAAACAGCTTGCAATTGGTTGGATGCTAACCGCCTGTATGGTATAACAGGAGTGCAATTATCGGAAAAACGACGCTAAATCGCTAATTATTTATGAAGAAAACGTTGAACATTACCAGCATGCCGGCTACATTGACGAGGCAATTAAGACAGCGATAATTTTATAACAACATTTGTTCGATATTATTCCAAAACATCCAGTGTGCATCAAGGTTGGCTGCTCCTATCCTTGCATAAAATTTCCGGGCGTTTTCGTTACCGGGATCAACCAGCACCTGGTGGGCACCTTGTTCAGTAAACCAGACCGCCAAAGTCTTAACCAGCTGCAGGCCAATTCCTTGCCGGCGAAACGTTGTATCTACATCGATCCATTGCAATTCCCCCTCGCAATCAAAGCGACTAGTCAAATGACCTGCAACCATGCCAATTACTTTACCCTCCAGGCATGCTACAAACACTACGCCGCCTGACAATGCCTTTTGAGGTTTATGTGAACCATTGAGATAAGCCGAAATTCTCGGCTCCCAAAAATCAATATCGCCCCAACTTAATGAACGCAAACGTGCTAAAGCCGGCACGTCTAGGATCGTCGCTTTGCGATAACTAATGCTCATCAAATAAACGAGAGGGAATTCCCGGGCGAAATATGGTGGACCTTTATGCCCTGCACATTCTTATTCAACCATTCGCGCATAAACTCTGATCCTGGCTCCTCACTGGCGATGTGACCTAGAACGATCAAAGCAATATTGTCGCCTTTGGCCCGCGCATCCCGAACATATTCGGCAGTTTCCCATTCCGATACTTCGCCGCAGAAGATGGCATTAGGCTTATATTTTTCAATAGTTTCAATATGAGTCTTCACGCCTACTGCACCAGGCAATACAACAATCCGGCGGCAGGTTTCGTTCAGGTCGCCAATATAGCGCAGTTGTTTAATATCAAGCTTTTGTTTCGCATGGTATACCAGTTCGCGTAAAGAGGTGCTCGCGAAATTGAGCAGGTTTGGATAATATTTATCAGCATATTCTAACCATTCGAGCTGTTTTAATACAGCTATAGTTACTGCATCCGGTTTTAGGGTATGGATGTAATCATGATTGCGCCATACCGCTATATTATGCTCTTTTAGTAAAGCAGCTTTATATTGATAAACCTCATCATCCTTTAACCAGGATGTATCGTCAGTGTGGGTATAAAAGGTTGGTTCGTGTGCTATGATAAAATTAGCACCCAGGCTGATCGCTTTCCGGATGATGTCGATTGTGGCAAACATCGTTGTAACGATACCAGTAACAACAGTATCCGGACTACCCGACTTTAAAGTATCAACTGTTTCGGTTTTAACACCCCCGGGAACGGTTTTTATAAAAAGATCCATGATCTGTTTTACCGTGTAAGAATCTGCGGGTTTAATGCAAGCTGCAGCCCGACCCAGTATCGGTTTCGCGAGCATTACTCCGGCACCAGCCGCAATTGCAGTATGTTGAATAAATTTTCTGCGGCTTAAGCCATCGTTTAATGTTTGATGATCGGTCGACATATAATTGGTATGATTAAAAATCAAATTTAAAATTTTAGTGTAGAAAGCTATCCCTATCAAGGAATAATATAGCATCGGGATGGGTTCTCAAAACAGAAGCCGGGCATAGTTCGTTGATTTCACCGTTCAACATGGCTGCTACTGCGTTCGCTTTGCGTTTACCTGGCACCATACAGTAAATTGATCGGGCCGACATCAAGGTCGGGATTGTCAAAGAAATAGCACGAATTGGCACATCGCTGATGCTGGAAAAGCAGTCATCATTTACCTGCTGCTGCCTGCATGCCAGGTCAAGATCTACGACCTTAATACGTTTCTGGTCATTAAATTCAGCAACATGCGGATCATTAAATGCGATATGAGCATTTTCACCTATACCCATGCAAACAATATCCGGCGGATTTTCAGCTAAAATTTTGCTATAACGTTTGCATTCATCCTCAGGATCAACTGTATTTCCCTCGATATAATTTACGGTTCGAAATTTAAGGTGGTCAAATAAGCGCACTTTTAAAAAACTACTGAACAGTTGCGGTGCATTTTTTGGCAAACCGATGTACTCATCCATGTGAAAAGCATTTACACGACTCCAATCAATATCTTGCTGCTCAAGCAAAAAGGCAAAGAACTCATCTTGAGAAGGAGCAGCAGCGAATATGATATTAACAAAGGCCTTTTCGATCGTCAACTTCCGGATCTTGTCTGCAATAATTTCTGCCGCAGCACGGCCCAATTCCAGCCGGGAAGCTAAAACCTTTACTATTAGCCTATCCTGGTCAAATTCCATCATAAACTACTTTCCCGCCAATAATCGTCTTTAATATATTGATGTCGTCATCGAAGATCACCAGATCTGCGTCTTTACCCACTTCAATTGAACCTTTCCGGTCATGTATTTTCATAATACGGGCCGGTGTTTCCGATGCCATTCTGACCCCCTCCAGTATAGGCACTTCAGCCAGTTTGATCATGTTCCGCAGTAAAAAATCGAAAGTCGCTACACTACCTGCAAAAGATGTACGGTCTGGCATTTTTGCAACCTCGTCTTCCAGGATCACCCTTATACCGTTTTTTATTCCGCCTAAAATACTATCGCCTGATGGCATCCCGGCACCACGCATGGCGTCTGTGATCAGCGCAATGTGTTTGGGACCTTTGATCTTATAGATCAGTTTCAAGAGTGCTGCCGGAAGATGTTTGCCATCTGCTATGATTTCCACATCCATATCATCGATCAAATAGGCACTTTCAACTACACCAGCATAGCGGAACGCATTCCGACGTGTCACACCTGACATTGCTGAATAAAAATGAGTTGCCAGTGAATAGCCAGCCTGATAGGCCTCCACTACTTCCTCGTAAACTGCATCTGTATGAGCGATAGCTGGCAGCACACCACGAGCTGCCATATATTTTCCAAATTCGATAGCTCCAGGCAATTCGGGTGCCGCACTCCAGCGTTTGATAAACTTTGACTGGGAAAGGATCTCAGCATATTCAACCGGATCGGGGTTGCGGATAAAACGCGGGTCCTGTGCCCCGCGTTGGCTCATTGCAAGATAAGGCCCCTCCAGGTGGATTCCCATAAACTGTGCTCCGTTATCATTTAACTGAGCAGCTTGTTCGTAAACCCGTAGCGTTTCAAGCAGATCGCTTTTTTCACAGCTTAAGGTTGTTGGAAACATCGTTGTTGTTCCATGACGAGCGTGAAATCTGGCAATTTCCAAAAAACCGTCCGGCAAATTATCCATGAAATCATGCCCGAAGCCACCATGAACATGGATATCAACAAAACCCGGACTTACATAATGCCCACCGGCATCTATAATTTCGGAGCCTTCATTGTCCCTTTTATTTATTTCCAGTATCTTTCCATCTCCGATCAAAAGCGATCCATTTAAAATTACCTGGTCGTTTGTTATTATTTTTCCATTGATGATCCTGGTCAGCATAACTATTTTTGTCGGTTTAACCTGTTATATAACAAAACGGCCTTATCATCCCGCAAATGTTTTTCTTCAGCCAGCTGTCCGGAATAAAGAAAGGCCGCATTTAGCTGCTTAAACTTTTGGTCTACCTGTGCCTGTTTAGTTATCAAAAGTTTTAACCGTAAAAGGATTTTTGGAATTTGAGTCTGATGAAAATCCGGAGAATTTACTTCAGCCTCTATCGTTTCATAGGTCAAATAATTAACCCTGATCGTATTCATCAGTCGGTAATGTTCAAATTCTTCAGGGTTTTTAACTGGCTTTAAGCGAGTCAATATTTCATTTGCGTGCTGAGCACTATCCAATAACTGCTTAATTGAGATCGGCTCTTCAGAAATTACCTTTCCCTGTACAACTTGTAAAGGTGCCGTTTTTGAAGCGATCCAAAACAGCTTAGCCTGTTGTTGATTGAAACCGAATTGCTTTTCGGCATAACTGATAACAAATTGGTCTATTGCTAAAGGTTGATCAATTTTTAGACTTTCGGCATAGGCCGACATTAACATATTATAGCCACTGATGGGATAAACATGGCGGATAGCATATAAATCGAGTATATTTTCCTCCGTCTCCATAACCGTTGAATACCCACCAGAGGTTGACCACGAGGTCATCACCATACCCTTATACCCCAATTGCCTGCAAGCTGGAACAAAATCACGGATATTTTTAAAGTGCTTATCCCACATCGTCAGGAAATAATTATCGGGGTACGACCTGATAGCAGGTGCTCCCCATATCTCCAAACCACTTTCGACCAACTTTTTATGTTCGCCAAAATTGTCCATATCCCATCCGTAATTCCAGTCGACCAGGATAGTACCTTTTGGTAATAGGCTGATAGCTTCAGGATATTTTAGTGCGATATCTGCCCACATTACCGGTTGCTTACCCAGCCTGATCACAATATTGCAAAGCATCCTTATATAATCGATATACAAGCGGGATTTACCCACTTCAGCAACCCGCTTGCGACAACGTTCGTCGTGACCCAGCAGGTAAGTTTCATCGCCGCCGATATGGATATATTTAGAGGTATGTGTTGAAGCAAGTTCCTTGTACAGATCACTGAATAATAGGCTGTCCTGGGTGATTTGTAAAGGGCAAACTTGCGAGTAGTCCTTTTGATCTTCCCGCAGATCTTTATATTTAGAGTTGCGCAAAATGTACTCAACGTGGCCAAAACTTTGCTGCAAGGGTATCACATCAATACCTAAAGTATTGCAATATTTAATAAAACCAACGATCTCGGCTTTTGTATAGGCATACCGGTTTGGAATCAACGGATGCTTCTCAAATGGATAGGTTCCCTCCCATTCCATGATGAGCGTATTGATACCCTGCTCATTTAACTTTTTCGCAAACATTTTTAATGCAGGCATGGGCATTACCTGGATACGCAGATCCAGGTGGAAACCCCGAACTGCAAATTTGCTATTCTGACTATAAGATTTAGTCAAACTAAAACAGCAAAACAGGAGCAGGAAAAAGTATTTCTTCATTTAGATTTACAGCGGAACTAATTCTGCTGCATAAATTTAGAACATTATGCTAATGAGCGCTGTTTTCATCGTAAATATTTGTAGCGTTGTTAGAAATACACCTAAATTTAGATATCATGAAAAAACTAAGCGAACAGGAAATAGGGACACAATTGCAGGATTTGAATGGATGGGCATATAAAGAAGGCGTAATCGTAAAGAATTTTGTTTTGCCAACTTTTGTCGATGCCGTCCTGCTGCTGACGAAAGCCGCATTTATTGCCGAAAAGCTGAACCACCACCCCGACTGGTCGGGCGTATACAACAAAGTGACGCTCAGACTCAGCACCCATGATGCAGGTGGCGTTACACAAAAAGATCTCGATTTTGCAATCGAGATCGAAAAGTCTTTGTCAGTCTGAGGGCTGTTAGGAAGATTTTTTGTGGAGACGATAATGTTCCTTTCGCTCATTATCCTCGTCGTCCATATCAGGTCCTTTTTCAATTTTTCGCCAATCGATGGTCTTGTTGTACCGTTTCATAGCTTGTTGCGGATCAAACACCCTAACATCGCTTTTTACAAAAGTGTAAGGCTTGAAGTCGGGTTTTGAGGTAAAAAAGTCTTGCAGCAAACTGCCGGTAGCATCATACTGGTTTACATAATTGACGCCAAGAATATTATAGATCGTCTTCAAAACAGCACCAAAATTTGCATGGGTATGGCTAACGTAGCCATGTTTAACATAAGGCCCTGCAAGCATTAATATTGACCGGTGGGCATCTATATGATCAACACCACCCTGAGGGTCATCTTCGGTAATTATCACCAGCATGTTCTTCCAGTATTTAGTGCGGGAAAGAAAATGCAATATCCTGCCAACAGCTAAATCGTTATCAGCCATAAATGATTGGCGCATCACATAACCATCCTGCGGTCGGATATCAGCGGTATGGTCGTTAGGCACCTGCATTGTGATCAATGAAGGCATTTTTTGTTTGCCTTTGATCCACATCTTAGTAAACTCGCCTTCAAACTGGTCCATCCTGAACTGATCGGGGATATTGGTATTAAAACCAGCATAATTATGACTGGTACGGTTGAAAAGAGCTTTTTGCATCGGCACCATCACTACGTGGCCAGAGCCCGTAGCGGTATCGGCCCATTCTTCACGATTATGTGCGGTCTCGTTCGCCTCGCCGAAATTGTAAAATTCAATATGCTGGCGGTCAAGTGCTTCCCATAAACCACCCCTTTCAGCATAATCTTCGGGGTCCATACTACCTGTCGAGCCCGGGAACCTGCGTCCTGGTGCCGCTGAAAAAAACTTAGCCGTTTTGCTGACGTTTGAATTTGCTTCCACCCACTCGTTCGGTATAACGCCAAGCATCCAGTGGTGTCCATGAATGGATGCATCACTGTCACAATAGTAATTATCAGAAAATGCGAATTGCTGTGCAGCTTTGATATGGTTCGGCGATACATTCATATTATGATATTGCACCCTCAACGCATCAGGCAAAGTGTACTCACAATGTACGCCGAAACGGGCCAAAGTGCTATCGCCTTTAGCGTTCTTTAGTTGGCCAAGAACTTCGTCATAAGTACGGTTCTCTTTGGTGATATAAACAATATACCTGATAGGTGTTTTAGTAATGCCCGGCAAAGCAGGTAAGGGATTTTTTGAATCCGCTAAAACTGATTTTTTGTTGAAAGTATTTGCTAATACCTGCCGGGTATAAGTGACCAGCTGACCAGCATCAGGTGTGTTCAACTTCTGAAATAAGCCTAATTGGATATCGCCGATGTAAGTCCCCTGCGGAGGAGCAACAAAACCCTTACCTCCATTTGGACCAGCACCCAAACCACGGCAGGAGGTTATATATAATTCTTTTTCATCAGCAGACATTCTGACACGCGACGGCCCCCAGCCGGTAGGTATCAAACCAATAGTTTTACGGCTTGGAACATCTATAACTGCTACGCTATTAAATCCGAGCAAAGCAACATAGAGCGTTTTTTCGTCCTTGCTCAATGTAATACCAAAAGGCAATAAACCCCGGTAATGATCGATCAGGGGGCTTACCTTAATAGGTATATCGCCCAGCAGGCGGTGATTTTTATAGTCGATTATTGTAATATTATCATTGGTTGCATTGGTAACATAGGCATATTCATTGCCGACGGCGATTGAATTCGGACTTGCACCGCCAACAACTTCGGCGCCTTCTATCATTTGCCCTATCTGGTGCCCGGTCTTGAAACGGTCAACCACCTGGTTAGTAGACAAGTCGATCGTAAAAACACTCATAGCTTCCGGTGACGAAGGACTGCCTACTCCGGGGATGGTTCTTCCTTCCACTACGGTGCCATTAATTGATTCGGGGGTATTGTCGCCATATGGATGATGCGTGATCATGATCGAATCGACATTATTCGGAGTCGTGCCTTTAATGAGCGGGTAGGAATACATGCCCACATTTGCAACGAATGCAGTTTGATGATCAGGACTTAATGATAGCCCGAATGGTTGCCGTCCAACAGGTATAGAAGCGGTAATTTTTGAAGAGCCCAGATCGATACGTACCATCCGGAAATTGCCGCGATCCAGCACCAGCAGCTCGTTATTTTTTTCATTCAACACCAGGTCCGAAGTGAAACTATCTTCAAATTTTTGGCCATTTACGGTGCCATTTAAAGATAACGAGTCAAGTTTTTGCAGCTTTTCAGTATCAAAAACAATGACAGAACCGTCATCACCCCCACTCAGGTAAACCGTTTTTGAATTAGCCGCAAAAGCTACCCCAAGAAACGAACCATTATAGAAAGGTGCAGGTTTTAATTGCTTGTAAGGAGGAATACGGGTAGCGGTCAACGCAGCCAGGTCGATCAAAGTAACCACGCCATTATGCAATGTTACCGCTTTTTTCCCATCAGGCGATATTGCTAAACCAAAAGGATCATGGGTTATGCGAAGAAACTGCCCCGCTGGTGTAACATATCTTCCGCTTGCCAAAACCGATCTGCCGGTACTATCAATTTTACAGTATTCTTTAATGCCGGGAACTTCTAATATCGACACCTTTTTTTGGGCAGATACCCTCACAGTAGCAAGTATTGCAAATAAAAAAAGGCAGGGTAGTTTAAATTTCATTGTTATGTATTAGGAAAGTGCTAAGGTAACGAAGTCGCGTTAAGCCCATTTGTCCTAAATATAAATTAATGTATAAGTTGGCGCGAAAAACTTGTTTATTGCCACTAAAATCAAAGTATTTATCTTAGCATATCATTACATAACCGATATGAGATTTTTCAGACTTTTAATATTGCTCAGTTTTTTTATCGTAGCCAATAACGGTAAAGCACAAACTAAACGGCTCACCTATTGCAACCCACTTAA
>CAIPDP010000029.1 GCA_903863845.1 uncultured Mucilaginibacter sp.
CAGTTTGGTATGCCTGCCAAAATTGGTGTGAAAAGGTACAAAAATCGTGGTACTCGGATCAATAGATGATCCCATAATTTCACTCAGCTGCTCTCTGATTTCATCAATGCTGGTTGAACCATTCAAAGATGCTGATCGTTGTATAGTTAGTGCCACATGCTCCCATAATATGGGTAACTGAGGGTCATCATTAGCTATCCTGCCACCGGCAAGCATTCGTTCAAAAAGGTCGGTCAGTTTTTCGCTCATGCACAAATCTAGCATATTTACGATTTCGGCGCCAGTTCGCCATACCAGTAGGACGCTGTTACTCCGCCATCCATCAGGAAATCGCTGCCGGTGATGAAGGCACCATCAGGACCCATCAGCAAAGCACCCACATTACCCACTTCATCGGGAGTGCCTGCCCGGCCGACTGCCGAAAGGTTGATCATCCGGCGATAGCCATCGCCGCGGGGGCCGCTAAGCTCGTCTTTTGCCAAAGGTGTTATGATGATGCCCGGACTGATGGTATTGATTCGAGCTCCACGTTTGCCCCAGCGCACCGCTTCGGCAGCTACCCTTAATGAGTTGCCGCGTTTGGATAACTGGTAGGCATGCAGCGAATCCTTCACCTGTTCAGACTGAAGAAACGGTAAAGCAAGCAGTTCTTCAACCGGCGCTGTTGCAAGCGCTTTGTTTTGTCCGGCGGTCAATGCCGGCAGACGGTGACCGGATTGGGAAGCAATTACTACACCCGACCCTCCATGGCCGATTACCGAACCAAACTCTTCCAATACCAATGCCGTACCGTAAAGGTCGACTTTGAGAATAGTCTCCGACGATGCCTGTGATGGCGATACTCCGGCAGCATGGATCAGGCCATGAACCTCGCCAATTTCGGTTGCTGTTTTTACCAATGCTGCTACTGACTCCCGTGAAGCGACATCAACGATGGTAGTGCTTACTTCGAAGCCTGCCTCGCTCAGCGTTTTTGCTGCTGCGGCACTGTTTTCGGCACGAAGATCGGCCAATAATACATGTTTGCCGGCACTTACACGCCGGGCAATGGCCTGACCGATTGATCCGGCACCGATGACAACAATAACTTTTACTGTACTTGTTTTCATTTCTGTAAAACTATGGGGTTGAATAAATATCTTTTAATTTTGAATTTTAATGTTCTGCTCCGGGTAAAGCACTGGCGTGCATGGCTAAAACGCTCCAAGGCTGGTTGGCCGCTGCGCGGGTAAATACTTCGATATAAGAAAGCTGGATTGTGGCTTTTTTGCCCCCGGCCGTTACAACAAAGGTTCCTTTTCCAACCACCGTTGCCGTATTATCCACGACAATCGCCGAGTTTTCTTGTACATCTATACTGTTGTGAACGAAATTACCACTATTTAATCGTGTAATGTATTGCGTTTTAGTTTGCTGAGCCCCTGTTGAACCTACCACTACAAATTTGTCGTTGAATACTTTGTCGAGGGAATCAATTTTGCCTTCAACTTCCCATTTGAAGATTTGGCCGGATAGCTCAAGGACCATTTTTTCGTCATTTGTCTGGCTAAAACCAGTCAAAGAAGAAAGTAGAAAAACCACAAATAAAATCTGTTTCATAAATCAGTTTGTTTAAATGATTATTATTATTTACCCACCCTATCCTGCATCTGTTGCGGATAACGTGCGCCTTGTACGGTAATATCGCCAATTGCGTTTTCGATATCAGTCAGTTCCTGCGTGCTTAATACAACATCAGCTGCCGCCATATTTTCTTCAAGGCGACTGATCTTAGTAGTGCCGGGGATGGGAACGATCCATGGTTTTTGTGCCAGCAACCAGGCGATAGCGATCTGGGCACGTGTTACGCCTTTCGAATCAGCGATATTGCCTAATACTTCTACGATGGTTTGGTTAGCTTTGCGATTGTCCTCCGAAAATCGCGGAACTACATTACGGAAGTCAGTTTTATCGAACGTGGTATTTTCGTTAATAGCGCCCGTAAGGAAACCTTTGCCCAGCGGACTGAAGGGCACAAAGCCAATACCCAGTTCTTCGAGCGTAGGAATGATCTCCTGCTCTGGTTCGCGCCACCATAGCGAGTATTCGCTTTGCAATGCTGCCACCGGTTGAACGGCATGGGCTTTGCGAATGGTTGCCGCACCTGCTTCCGACATCCCGAAATACTTTACTTTACCCTCCTGTATCAGTTCTTTTACGGTTCCGGCTACATCTTCAATAGGTACATTTGGGTCAACACGGTGTTGGTATAACAGGTCGATGCGGTCGGTGCGTAAGCGCTTTAAAGCGGCTTCGGTCACAGCACGGATGGTTTCGGGCCGACTATCCATACCCTGTACCGGTACCCCGTTTACAAAGCCGAATTTAGTGGCGATCACTACTTCGTCGCGAAAAGGTTCGAGGGCTTCACCCACAACCTCCTCGTTCAAATATGGGCCGTAAGCTTCGGCGCTATCGAAGAAAGTAACACCGATCTCAAATGCCCGGCGTATCAGGTTGATCGCATCCTGTTTATCAGTCGCAGGGCCATAGCCATAACTCAAACCCATACAACCCAGGCCGAGTGCTGAAACTTCGAGGCCCTGTCCTAATATTCTCTTTTTCATTTTTTATTGTTTTTGATGTCCAACTGCTGTTTTCCAATGATTTGACAGAACAAAGGTGGTGTATATTTTGGGCGCCAATGTTATACCGATTACTGTATTGCTTACCAATTTTACTGATATGCGTTTTGCGATATCCTAACTATAGTTAAAAGCAGTAGTTTTGATTAGTTTAATTTGATAAGCTATGGAAGAACTTAATAGGTTTGACAGTATCAATCAATATAATGCCTTTAATAACCACGAAACGCTTCATCCCCTGGTAAGTGTTGTCGACTACTCGAAAGCTGGCCCACGGGTGCTACGCAGATCATACTTTGGCTTCTATGGTATTTTTTTGAAAGATGTGAAATGCGGCGACCTGCGTTATGGTAATAATTACTATGACTACCAGGAAGGCACGCTGGTTTTTGTTGGTCCCGGACAGATATCAGGTATCGAAAATCCGACGGAGGTCTACCAGCCCAAAGGTTTTGGTTTAGTTTTTCACCCCGACCTGATCCATGGCACCTCACTTGGCAGACATATACTGGATTATACTTTTTTTTCTTACGAAGTTCGTGAGGCCCTGCATTTATCCGAACGCGAACGTGAAACGGTCCTGGATTGTTTATCGAAAATTGCCGCAGAACTGCAGCAGTCCATCGATAAGCACAGCAAATTGCTTATCACAACCAATATCGAATTGTTGTTAAATTACTGTGTGCGTTTTTACGACCGTCAGTTTATTACCCGCGAACACGTAAATAAGGGGATGCTCGAAAAATTCGAGACCTTATTGAATAATTACTTTTTATCGGAAAAGCCTCAAACACTGGGATTGCCCACCGTTGCATGGTGCGCCGATCAAATGCATCTTTCTGCTAACTACTTCGGCGATCTGGTAAAAAAAGAAACGGGCCGTTCGGCACAGGAATATATCCAATCGAAATTAATGGATATAGCCAAAGAGAAGATCTTCGACCGCGACAAATCCGTTAGCGAAGTGGCCTATGAACTAGGCTTTAAATACCCGCAACATTTTACCCGTTTGTTTAAGCAGCGTGTGGGTCAAACGCCGCAGGAATACAGAATGGTGAATTGATTTATCAGTGAGCAATTGGCGCCTAAATAGCGAAGGCCCTCAAACCTTTGCTTGAGAGCCTTCGATATGGCTGGTTCATTAACCTACTGCCCGGCATTATAAAACCTGATATCAGGCTTTCCAACTACACCGGCGTTTTCCATTAATTTTTTCTTTTCATCTGAGAAAATTGAGGCTTTGGCTTTAGCCATATCGGTCACACGGAAAACAATATGCACCATGTTAGTATCTGCGATTCCACGGGCCAGGGCGCGGTCAGCAAGTCCTTCGCTTTCGCGTTTCGCAGAACCTTCAGCATCGAATACTTTTAGCCAGGCTGCAAAGTCTTTTACTTTGTGATTTACTACTATCCATTGTTTTTCAGTTCCGGGCGTGAACCTGATCATGTGGTAGTATTCAAAATCGGGTTTGGAGATCACGCCGGCTTTTATCATTGTTTCTTTTAGTTTCGGATCAGCTTCCATTGCTTTTGCTTTGGCCATGTCAGAGATCTTGAATGCGATCAAAATCCGGTTCGAACTATCGGCATCGCGCCCGACTGCCAGGGTCTGTAAGCCAGCGGCTTTTTGGTTGGTAGAATCTGCATCAAATGCGGGCCGCCATTTGGCATAGTCTTTAACATTATGCGTAATATCCACTACATCAAAAGGTGTAAATGCAGCAGTACTTGCTTTCTTTGATGTGTCGGTACTGGCGCTGGCTGTTGTGTCGCCTGCCTTTTTACCTGACGAGCCGCCGCATGAAAAAAGTGCTGTCGCGACGGCAATCGCCAACAAACACTGTAGTACAGGTTTTAACGTTTTCATAATTACTGGTTTTTGGTTGTGAATGATGGTTGATTTGCAGAAGACTCAGGGGAAGCCTACCGGGTTGGTTTATCTAAATAAAGATAAGTAATTATATTGATTATCAGCAAATTACTTTTTAAAAATATAGGCGAATATTTATTATCGGCCAGAAAAATTAAAAAAAATAAGATGATCAATGTCGACTGATAGCGAACCCACTCAGACGATACAGTACCAGATTGGTATTGCTTAAAAATTGGTAGAGTTAAATTTTCAGGGGTGCCCTACCTCTATTTCAAATATTGTTCGTCACTCACATGTTCCAGCCAATCCACGGGTGAGCCATTTAGTTTTTCCTGGATAGCAATATGGCTGATGGCTGTTGTAGCGGTAGCGCCGTGCCAGTGTTTTTCACCCGGTTCAAAAAAGACTACGTCGCCGGGGTGTATTTCTTCTTTGATTCCCCCCAGGCGTTGTACCCAGCCGCAGCCCGCAGTAACGATCAGCGTTTGCCCGAAGGGGTGAGTATGCCAGGCGGTACGTGCGCCAGGTTCGAAGGTTACCAGTGCCATCGCCACACGGGCAGGTTCAGGCGGACTGTATAAGGGGTCAATTCGTACAGTGCCGGTAAAATAATCTGCTGGTCCTTTTGCTGAAGGCTGTGTGCCGATCCGTTTGATCTCCATGGTATGTTTTGCCTTTTATGTGAAGGCAGGTAAAGATACGCAGCAGCGCGCAATTTTATAAAAAAAAAGGAGGCACTGCTCGGCTCGCCCGGCAGTGCCATCAATCAAACAATCAAACTTTATACCCCAAACCGGCTATTTAGCCGTCTGAGCGTACAAGTATTTTAATTTATACTCCTTGAGGCTTGGATCATAAGCTGTCAACTCGTTGTCGGTTCTGAAAAAGCCCTGGATGGTATAAAGGAATCTTGTGTTTTTTGCAAAAGCCGCCTGCAAATTTTCCATCGTTAGTGGTTTAATCTCTGATTCAGAGCTTGGGCTGAAGAAAAAGAATTCGGCATCTTTCAAGCCTTTACCAGCCGGTATCAACTTGCAATAACCATAGATATAAAAGCCCTGGGTATCGATGATGCGATACGCTTCGTTGTTAAAATAACGGTAATCCTGGTCGTTTTTACGGTAACCAAAAATTTCGTTTTTCGAGAAAAAATGCTTTTTCCCATTTTGGACCACTACAACTTTATAACTGCCAAATGTTGCATGCAGCAGTATCTTATTGCCTTCGGAACCATCCGATTCATAACTTAGTTTATGGTTTGCATAATCTTCGGCGGTCAGGTACAGGCCGATTTTTTGTTTTGCAAATGAGTTTTGTACAAAAACTATCATTAGCAACGCGGGGATCAGGATTTTAATAGTTTTCATTTTCGTTTTATTTAAGAGTGAAACACGTATTTTGATTTACTTTATGCTTATTAAAATCTGGTTATCAAAGCAATTATAAATCTGCTTTCAGAATTTACCAGGTCGAACGGCACAAAATTTGGGTTAGCAACCGTTTGTCCGAGGCCATTTACCACAGTTGGTGGATTTGGTATGTATGAGTTTGGATTGAACGAGTTTGCTGGGTTAGCTGTATAACCTGTTGGGCCCGAAACACCGCCTGGCCCGTTAAAATATGGAACATTCATAAAGCGGTGTACCAATTCGAAACGGAGTGTCATGAATTGATTCGGGTTAAAATCAATACAGGTTGAAGCATCCCAGCCTGACATTTTTGAACCCGGTGTGGAAGCGGCTAAAAATGAGTCAGTAGCGAGGCCCGGAGGTACCAATGATAAATAACGGCTTGGGTTCGACATAAATCCACCACCAGCAGTCCAACCCCATTTCATGCCATCGCCAAACCATATTCTGTGGTAAAGCATGCCGCTGATAAAGTTAGAGGCGTTTGCCCCAAACGGTGAATAAACTACATTTCCAGGTGCTATACCATTCTGAACGCCAAAGTCGGCTGTAAGTGAGATAGCTTCACGTTTTATACCCGGGCCCTTTTTATTCGTGGCATCGAAAAGTAAATACTGGATTGAGTTATCGGTATGGTATCTTTTTACTCCAGGTGCACCAGCAACGTCTGTTCCAAAATAGTTATTTGAAATGATCTTGGTACGTTGATTGGGTTGGCTTACAATTGAGAAACCTAAACCTGGCATTTTATTAAATACTCCATATGACTGCCATCCATTAATAAACCAGAGTTCTATTTTGGTTTTTACGCTTGGGAACATCTGCACACGTATACCGTTAAAGAACCATGGAGTGTTATCGGATGTGTAAGACGGCTGGTAGCTCCAGTTTTCAAAGTTATTGTAAGAATACAAGCCAATGTAAGACATGAAAATACCCATATCTACGTTAATGCCATGCCAAACATTAAAATGGTAACCACCATAAGCTTCACTTAAATAGCGGTAAGCATCCGGCAGGTCATATTGTCCGCGATATCCGCTATAGTCATTTCGCGGCACAACTGTAGAACGCGTACCCCATTGGGTCATGATACGTCCCCGAACATTGTCGTAATGAAAATCGCCGCCAATAGCCACCATTGAAACACCAATTTCGTTGTTACGAGCTAAAGCGGTAGAACCAGTTACGGTATTGTCAATAGGGTTATTGTTTGACCGGGTATAGTTCATATCGAAAGTAAAATCACCGGTAAAATATTCGTTATCAAGCAATTTGTGATCCTGGCGGTTATTTCCGTTCAGCCACGAAAAGTCGGCATAGCCCAAAGGCGTAGCCGAGTCCATGGCTTTTTTTATAGAATCTGCTTTTCGGATAGAATCTGATTTCATCTTTCCTACGTCGGCTTTTATCATTTTAGCAACCGGGGCATCCGTCTGTGCAGATGCGCGGAAAATACATCCCGATAATAAGATAAGCGTAAATAGTTTTTTCATGCTGGTTGTTGGTTTTAAGAGTCTGTTAAAAATGTTTTGAATATGGTTGATCAACATATCGTTACCCCCTATGCCAGTGTGGTGCCAATGGGGTTGCGATAAATTCAAACGGCTGACTATCAATTATATGAATATGCAGAAAGGGATTTTGCGCAATAATTCCGTATCAAACTGATAGGTTTTTTTGCCAAAATGGAGTGCCGGATAGCATTAGAAAGGCATTAGAATTGAAGAAAAACCCGAAAATTGATATTCTGGTAATATTGAGGCAAAACAAAGTGGTATTTTTTCAAAATTGATAATGAAAAAACAGAAAAATTCAATCAAAAACCGAAGATGATTGAAAAAGTGTTTCAAAATGATATTAAGTTGGCACCCGATCTTAGCAATTTGAAGCGTTTGCTTAGAGCTGGTACTCTTCAATTTTTCGGTAAAGGGTAGACAAACCAATGCCCAGGAGCCGGGCGGCTTCGGTTTTATTGCCGTTGGTTTGATGGAGTGCTTTGCGGATATAGCGACTTTCGATATCGGCCAGGAAAAGTGTTGGAGAGGTCTCGTCGATGATATCGTTATAAAAATCAAGATGCAGCAGGTCCGAAGTGAGGCTTTCGGAGGGGGCCATGATCACTACCCGTTCAATGACATTCCGCAGCTCGCGTACATTCCCTTTCCATGGGTGTTCGTAAAGGGTTTTTAAAAAATAGACATCTATCCTGGTGATTTTTCGGTTCAACCTGGCTGAAAACTCTCTTACAAAATGGTGGGTCAGAATATCAATGTCTTCTTTGCGTTCGCGCAAGGGTGGAAGGTGTATGGTAAATACTGCCAACCTGTAAAATAGGTCGAGTCTGAACCTTTGATTTTCAGCCTCGTATTTTAGATCCTTATTGGTAGCGGCAATGATGCGGGCATTGACTTTTGATATCTTGGAGTCACCAACTCTGTTAAAAGTTCCGTTTTCGAGCACACGTAACAGCCGGGCCTGTAATTCGAGATTCATTTCACCTATTTCGTCTAAGAATAATGTGCCTCCATCAGCTTCCTCAAAAAGTCCTTTTTTGTCCTTCATTGCACCTGTAAATGCACCGGCCACATAGCCGAACAGCTCGCTTTTCAGCAGGTCGGCCGAGAACGAGCTACAGTTAATCGCAACAAAAGGTTTGTTTTTCCGGTCGCTGCCTTCATGAATAGCCTCTGCGAAAATCTCTTTGCCGGTGCCCGTTTCTCCCAGCAGTAATACGGTTGTATTGGTAGGTGCCACTTTTTTTGCCATTTCGATACAAACGTTGATCTGTTTTGAACTACCGAGTATAGCACTAAAACTGCCTGGGATGCTTTGCTTCTTCGACCTTTGACTTTGCTGAAATTGAAAGTTTGCTTTTTCAACCGCACTATGAATAATTGGAATGATCCGGCCATTGTCGTCACCCTTCATGATATAGTCGAAAGCGCCGTTTTTAATTGCTTTTACGCTGTCCTTAATGGAGCCAAAAGCGGTAAGGTTGATCACTTCGATATAAGGGCGTGCATCTTTAATTCTTTTGACGAGTTCGACTCCAATGGCATCAGGTAATTTAACGTCGCTAATAACTACCCGAATATCTTCGTTTTCAAGCAGTCTCAATCCCGTCCGTGCGGAAGGAGCCTGTAATACCCGGTATCCTTCAACCTCGATAATTCGCGATAGTAGTTCCCTGAATTTGTTTTCATCTTCGAGTATCAATATAACGGGTAACATGTATAATACTTTTTTTAGTTACAGCTAAAAAGGTGCCCGGATGTTGAAACTTTTGGTTTAAAGCTGATAACAAGCTTATAATTAGTTTTTGGGTGCAAATACTATTGTATAAATCAACCCATTTTGATAGGGTTTTTTATCATTTTGATAATTTCAGAGGTAAATGGTCATCTCCGAATGTGATAGAAATCCCAATATGGTATCTCTTGCAAATTTTTTTTATTTGAAATAACTGACATCTTCCATGGAAAAGAATGCTTTGAAGCTTTGTTGCAAGCAATTATCGTTTATTCTTTGATGGCTTTAATTCTGAAATACCCAATGCTAACTGATACCATTTTTTTATGGCATGTAACTTGCGTTTTTGGGCAGCTATATGACCATCAAAAATAACCTTCGGATAGGAATAGGTTTCTTGTTTGCCCTTGCATTTATTAGTTCGGCTTTGGCAGCGTTTTATATTTACCAACTCTCCGCAGATGCTAAAGCTACGCTAAGGGACAATTACGATTCACTTGTTTTTAGCAAAAATATCGACGAAGCACTCGATCTTCCCAATATCCCGCCACTCGTTCAGCAACAAATTATCGAAAAGAACATCCTTGATGAAGAAGGTAACATTACTGAGCCGGGCGAAAAAAAATTTGCTGATACGCTTTACGCCAATTTTGTAGCTTTTACGAAAGCCAGTAACGACCCGATGAAAAGAGCTATTTGCCGTGCAAACATGAAAATTGCTGATTATGGCATTATGGCTGTCAATATGAAAGCCATCAAATTTCGGAATAAAATTGCCAATGACCATGCCCGGACAGCCATCATCGACGTAATTGCGCTGGATATACTCTGCTTGTTTGTGGCCCTGGCTTTCTTTTTGCGCTTTCCGGTTTATATTACAGACCCGATCCATAAATTCAGTGCTGGTATCCGTGAAATAGCCAATAAAAATTACAAGCAACGAATACTGTTGACATCGCTGGATGAGTTCGGTGACCTGGCACAAAGTTTTAACCAAATGGCCGCCCGCCTTTATGAATATGACAATAGCAGCCAGGCACGAATTCGCTTCGAGCAATTGCGAATTAATGCTATTGTAAAAAATGTTACTGATGCCATCATAGGGTTTGAAGAAGAAGGAACGGTAGTATTTGCTAACCCGGTAGCTTTGAAACTGCTGGGCCTTAATGAAAGTGAAATTATTGGCCGGTTTGCAACAGATGTAGCAGCTGAAAACGACTTGCTTGCAAAACTGTTGAGTGAAGACGAGTCAGCCGGCGATTTGAGATTATATCTTGATGGTGCAGAATGTTATTTTTCGAGGGAATTATTCGAGATCAATGCGCCGGACGAAGGTTTATTTAATAAAAGCCGACGCAGTAGGATAGGATACTTTATCCTGTTAAAAAATATAACACGTTTTTACCAATTGGATGAAGCAAAGACGAGCTTCATCGCAACAATTTCGCATGAACTTAAAACGCCGATAGGCTCGCTTAAAATGAGTCTCAAGATGCTCGAAGATGAGCGTTTTGGCATTACTAATCCATTTCAGAAAGAATTGATCAAAAATATTGACGACGATAGCGACAGGCTGCTAAAGATCACGAGTGAGTTGCTCGATATGGGTCAGGTTGAGACGGGGAAGATGCTACTTAATTTTGGGAGTACCCACCCTCAGAATATCATCAAATATACCTATGAGACCATAAAAGTACTGGCGCGCCAAAAAGAGTTAAAAGTGAAGATAACCTGTTCGAAGCGTCTGCCGGAGGTTTGGGCCGACCTCGATAAGACAACGTGGGTGCTGATCAATTTTCTTTCCAATGCCATAAAATATAGTCCTTCAGGAGGTGTTATTGAACTATCGGTAAAAAAGCATCCCTCTAAAATGATCGAATTTTCGGTTCGCGACTACGGGCCGGGTATCGAAGAAACCTATTTACCAAGGGTATTTGAACGCTATTTTAAGGTGCCTGATCCGGGCAGCAATATTTCAGGGACAGGCCTGGGCCTGGCAATTGCGAAAGATTTTATTGAAGCACAGGGTGGGCAAATTGGGCTGGAAAGTAGTGTTGATACAGGAAGCAGGTTTTATTTTTTGCTTCCTGTAAGTTTGATCTAAACATTTCGACTGAGCGATTATTTTGTTATTCTCTCGCTTTTAACTTAACTCATGCCGCCTGGTTCATGCTCTCTAATTTCTTGTCCACATAGCTAACAAGCGCTGCTACAGTTTTGATGCGACCAAAATCGTCATCAGGAATTTGAACATTAAGTTCTTTTTCTATCGAAACGATCATTTCGCAAAAATCCAGCGAATCAACGCCAAGATCTTCATAAAACAGGGCCTCGTTGTTGATCAGCGATTCATCTACACCCAGTTTCTCTTTGATAACGTGGTGGATCTTAATTTCAGTTTCATTCATCATATCAGTTGCGCATGGGGTATGCCCCGTTGGTTGCGCAACTAAACGCCTAAAAAGGTGCCACTGTTGCAGATTTTTTAAAGAATTTTTTTATTATATTGAAAACCAGCTAATTAAAAGATTTCGGGATTGACACCTATAGTGCTGACAATACGACATGAATTCCAGAATGAATTGGAAATTTCTTAAAATGGAATGCTGCTGCAAACAAGGTAAGGATAAATAACACCTAGGGTACTCATACTAAACCTTAAAAGATCGCTTTACTTTTTCAGACCAATCTCTCTCAATCTTTCTTCAAGGTATTCGCCAGCTGTCATGTCGCTGTACAGTTTTGGATGTTCTTTATCAATACAGGAGGGCAGGCTTGTAAGGTCCATATTTGATTTGGGATGCAGGAAGAAAGGTACCGAATAGCGTGATTTGCCCATTTCTTCCCTGGGAGGATTAACAACTCTGTGGGTAGTTGATTTGAGCTTGTTATTGGTGAGTCGTTGCAACATATCACCTACGTTGACTACCAGGTCCTGTCCATGAGCTTTTACCGGGAACCAGTTGCCATCTCGGGTAAGTACTTCGAGCCCATCGGCACTTGCGCCGATCAACAGCGTGATCAGGTTAATATCCTCGTGAGCGCCAGCCCGTACGGCTTCGGGTGGCAGGGAATCCGGGTCAGCGATCGGAAAATAGTGTAGTGTACGCAGGATGGAGTTGCCATTATGAACTTTATCCCTGAAATAGTTTTCGGGAAGGCCCAGGTAAACGGAGATCGCCTGAAGCAACTGGATGCCAACTTTTTCTAATTTCCGATAAACTTCCAGCGTTATGGTATTAAATTCCGGTATTTCGGTTAGACCTACGTTTTCGGGGTATTCATTTTTTACCGGGTTGTTATCAGTAACAGTTTGTCCAATTTGCCAGAATTCTTTCAGATCGGGTACACTGAAACCTTTAGCGGTTTCTTTTTGTTTACCGGTATATCCACGTTGCCCGGCCAGACCAGGTATTTCATATTTTTGTTTTACGTCAGTTGGCAGTGCAAATAGCGCTCTCACCTGTACGTACAATTTGTCGATCAATTCGTTACTCAAACCATGATTGGTGATAGTAACAAAGCCGGTTTCATTAAAAGCTCTGCCGATCTCGTCTGAAAACAGTTTTCGCTGATCAGCGTTGCCATTTATATAATTTTCAAGATCGAGTCGTGGGATATGAATGGATTGCATATTAAAATTCGCTAACTGCGATAAAATTATCAAATATGGGTCAGATAAGTCAAAACTGGGATAAAAAATTGATGGGGAACATTTTTTTTGAAAATTATTTTTAATATCAAAAATTTAAAATAATCTTAATGCCAAAGCTTTAATTTTGGTAAAATGTAATTTAATTGTCACCAAACTCTCTCAAAATTACTTGTTTGTTAATTTAACAACTTTCGCTCCCCTAAAATATAAGTCATTTATTCTGAGAACGTTGCCCGCCCTGTTGCGGGGGAGAAGTTTATTAAATACATTTGCGCGCTTTTTAGCCCCTATAGCATGAACTCGCACCTAAAGAAAATTTCAGCAGCTGGTATGCTGATCACGCTCGGAATTATTTTCGGCGACATTGGTACATCTCCATTGTACGTATTTCAAACGCTGATGACCGAAGGCAAAGATGCCTCCGAGCCATTCGTTTTTGGTTGTATATCCTGTATTTTCTGGACACTTACATTACAAACCACTTTCAAGTACATTTTCATCACGCTGCAAGCTGATAACCACGGCGAAGGTGGTATATTTTCGCTTTATGCATTAGTGCGCCGGTATGGTAAGTGGTTGGCAATTCCGGCCATTATTGGTGCCGGTACCTTGCTGGCCGACGGTATCATCACGCCACCTATTTCGGTTGCATCGGCAATTGAAGGTCTGGGCCAGGTGCCAAGCCTTGCCGATACCATGAAGCCGGGTGCCGAAATTACTATTTTGGTGATCCTGGGTATCATTTTCCTGTTGTTCCTGTTCCAGCAGTTTGGTACCAAGGTAGTAGGCGGGGCTTTTGGTCCGGTGATGTTGGTTTGGTTTGTGATGATAGGTACTATAGGTACATTGCAAATTTTGCATTACCCAACGGTATTTAAAGCCCTTAATCCATATTATGCGGCACATATGCTTTGGACAAGGCCGAATGCTTTCTGGCTACTTGGTGCGGTATTTTTGTGTACCACTGGTGCAGAAGCGCTCTATTCAGACCTTGGTCACTGCGGGCGCAAGAATATCCAGGTAACCTGGATATTTGTGAAGTGTGCTTTATTGCTAAGCTACCTTGGGCAGGGCGCCTGGGTGTTGAACCATGCTTCTGACATCAAATTTGATTCGGTTAACCCATTTTATTCTATTGTTCCGCATTTCTTTTTGATACCAAGTGTAATCATCGCAACACTGGCTACCATTATTGCCAGCCAGGCTTTGATCAGTGGTTCGTTTACCTTAATCAGTGAGGCTATCAGTATGAATTTGTGGCCAAAGATCACGGTAAAATATCCTTCCAATATCCGTGGCCAGATTTATATACCTGCGATCAACTGGGTTCTTTGTTTAGGATGCGTCGCGGTGACCCTTTATTTCCAAACATCTGAAGCAATGACCGCAGCTTACGGTTTTTCGATCACTATTGCGATGTTGATGACAACACTGCTGATGGCCTATTATATGCGTTTCAAGCGTCATTGGCCGGTATGGGTTGTTGTGTTGATCCTTTGCATTTTTGTAAGCACTGAAACATCATTCTTTATTTCCAATTCACCAAAGATCCTGAAACGTTTGTTCTTCCTGGTATTTGAGTTCGGATTGATCTTTACCATGTACACCTGGTTCAAAGCACGTAAGATCACTAATCGTTTCCTGCACTTTGTCGACCTGAAGACCAAATTGCCATTGCTTAACGCATTGAGTGCAGACGAGTCGGTTTCGAAATTTGCGACGCACCTGGTATACCTCACCAAGGCCAATAATAGCAAGCAGATAGAAGAAAAGATATTTTATTCGATATTAAGTCGCAAGCCCAAGCGCGCCGATACTTATTGGTTCCTGCACATTGAGCGTATGGATGATCCTTACACCATGGAATATAGCGTTGAGGAAATTGAACATGGTAAAGTGATCAGGGTTGAATTCCGCCTTGGGTTCAGGATCCAACCGCGTATCAATGTGTTGTTCCGTAAAGTAGTTGAGGATATGGTTAGCCGTAATGAAGTTGACATTTTGAGCCGCTACGAGTCGCTACGTAAATTTAACCAGACGGCCGACTTCCAGTTTGTGATCATTGAAAAGTTCCTTTCCTATAATAACGAGTTTAGTGTGAAAGAAAGCTTTATCCTGAATAGCTATTTTGCGATCAAGAAAATTGCGCAGACTGAAGCCAAAGCATTTGGACTGGACACCAGCGAAACCCGGATAGAAAAGATACCATTGGTTGTTAAGCCGGTAACTAATATTGTTATGAAGCGTGTCAGCCCTCAAAACCATCGCTCAGAAGTAATATAAGCACTGCTGTTGCCTGGAATTTAATTATTTGACTGTTGTTAAAATTAATTTTCGCAGCGCCCGGTAGTTTTCCACATATGCGATATTTTTCATAACATTTTGCTACTTTTTTGACTATCCCGATAAATATTTAGTTTAAATTATTATTTAGGCTTTTACAGCGGAAAGTCGGTTTTTAGGATATCAATTATCTTCTAATTTTGTCGTTATACAAACTATTAAGGGCAAAATTTGTTAAAGAACTTATGACCGGCAATGTTTTCTTATTAGCTACCGATCCGCATAACCTGTGCAGGGATGTTATTCATTCCCGGCATTCGGGCTTAAAATTGCGGGTATTTTGCCTTGACGAAGAGCCCTTCCATCCAGATAGCAGTGAAATACAGCTTTATGGACTCGGCGGTGGCAGCATGTTTGCATTCGAAAGTGTTAATGTGACCTCTGACAAAGCAAAGGAAATTGTGGATGCAGTTCAATGGTATGCCAGTTATATCAAATGTCCTGAGCTTGCTATTTCGGCAGAAGATCCAAGACCCGGGCGAGATATTGCGATATAAACACCCGGTAACAGATTTTATTTGCTACCTTCTTTTTTTTCAGCTTTTTTTTAAATCTTTATACCCCATGAACAGCCTTAAAGAAAGATTGTACAAGATGTGTATTGACTATGTGCAAGTGAGGATCGATGGTGCTAAGCAGGGTATAGCAGACGCACAGTATGCAGCGATAGAAGAAACAAAAAGCAGCGCAGGCGATAAATATGAAACCGGGCGCGAAATGATGCAGCAGGAAACCGACCGTAGCCAGTTATTGTTGAATGAAGCTAATAAATTGATGGTGGCGCTCAGCAGGATCAATCCCAATAGCCAACATACTGTGGCCGAGCCCGGTAGTCTGATCCTAACTAATAACGGCACTTTTTTCCTTGCAATAAGCGCGGGAAGTTTCCAATTGGAAGGTACTACCTATTTCGCTGTCTCGCCTGCGTCTCCTATAGGTACGCATTTGATAGGCCGTAAAACTGGCGATCAATTCAGCCTGAACGGAAGGGCATACGTTGTTGAAGCAGTAAAATGATCTGGTTTTTTAAACCTGAAAAATAATCTATTCGCTTTCGAGTGCAAAGCATTGTTTGGCAATTTCCAGTTCCTCGTTAGTTGGTATCACCAATATTTTTACCCTTGCATCTTGCTTATTTATTTCGGAGATGCCGTTTAACTGTCCATTGTTTTTCTCTGTATCGAGTTCGAGACCAAGGTATTCCATTTCACTGCAAACCATTTCTCTCACCAGGCTATTGTTTTCTCCAACGCCTCCTGTAAAAATTACAGCATCAAGGGCATTGAGCGTAGCCATATATGAACCTATATATTTTTTGATGTGGTAACAATAAATATCATATGCCAGTTTTGCATTTGCATCACCATTTTCAAGTGCACGGGTGATGTCGCGGGTATCGCTAAAACCAGTAAGACCCAGTAGACCACTTTGCTTGTTCAGCAGATCGCTAACCTGTTGCAGGTCATAGCCCAGAGTTTCAACAAGGTAAAATATTACAGTCGGGTCAAGGTCGCCTGACCGAGTGCCCATTACCAAACCACTCAATGGGCCAAACCCCATGCTGGTATCTATCGATCTTCCATCATTAATGGAAGTTATGCTGCATCCGTTGCCCAGGTGCATGCTGATTAGTTTAAGATTTTTGCTGCCCAAATAATTTGCCGCCTGTTCTGAAACGTATTTATGACTGGTGCCATGAAAGCCATAGGCCCTGATGTTGTGATCAGTATAAAATGAATCAGGGATTGCAAAGCGGAAAGCTTTTGGTGGCATCGTTTGATGGAAAGCTGTATCAAATACTGCAACCTGTGTCGCGTTAGTAAATAATTCCTCCGCAACTTCGATACAGCGGTAACCGGGCGGATTATGCAAAGGCGCCAGTTTAAAAAGCAGTTTTAAATCTTGTTTCACTTCGGGTGTAATACGGATAGATCCGCTAAACTTTTCGCCGCCGTGTACGATGCGATGACCGACTACCTGTATCTCGGTCAGGCTTTTGATTACACCAATAGTTTCATCAGTCAAAAGTTGGTTTATTTTTTGTAAACCAACCTGATAGTCAGGTATATCCTGCTTATAGGAAAAAGACCTTTCTATGCCATTGACATAAGTTTTATGAGTTAAGGCTGCCTGGTCCATTCCTATCCTTTCCGCCACTCCGCTGCACAAGAGTTGCGCCGAGGGCATTTGAAACAACTTATATTTAATGGAACTGCTGCCCGAGTTGATCACAAAAATGTTCATCCTGATTCGCTTATTATTTAATGTCCTGGCATTGAATAGCGGTAACGATAACCGTGTTGAACACATCATCGACTGTGCAACCACGACTTAGGTCGTTGATCGGTTTACGCAATCCCTGTAGCATGGGCCCGATGGCCAGGGCTCCGGTTTCGCGTTGTACGGCTTTGTAAATGTTATTGCCGGTGTTTAAATCGGGGAATATTAGTACGCTGGCTCTGCCTGCTACCTCTGAGCCCGGTAGTTTGTTTTTGCCCACAACAGGGTCTACTGCAGCATCGTATTGTATCGGGCCCTCAATCTTCATTTCTGGGTGGCTTGATCTGACGATCTCGGTCGCTCTGCGAACTTTTTCTACGTCTTCGCCTTCGCCTGAATTACCGGAGGAATAAGATAACATGGCGATCCTGGGTTCGATGCCGAATCGCTCACTGCTTTCGGCGGATGAAATGGCTATTTCAGCCAACTGCTCGGCGGTTGGATTAGGGTTTACTGCGCAATCACCGAAAATGCAAACCCGATCGGTCAGGCACATGAAAAATATCGAAGACACTAATGATACACCTGGTTTGGTTTTAATGAATTGCAGGGCAGGCCTGATGGTATGCAGAGTAGTATTTACCGCCCCCGATACCATTCCGTCGGCATGGCCTTTATATACCATCATTGTGCCAAAATAGGATACATCGGTCATCAGGTCGCGGGCCATCTCGAGGGTGACATTTTTGTTCTTACGAAGTTCATACAGCGTATTGACGTAGTCGAAATACCGCTCATCTTTTGCCGGGTTGACGATCCTTACTTTAGCCAGTTCCTGGCGGATGTCTAATTGCCCAATCAGCTTATTGATCTCGATAGCATCACCAAGAAGCGTGATATCAACTAAATCCTGGCTCAAAAGGCGGGCAGCTGCTTTCAATATCCTTTCATCATTACCTTCTGCCAAAACAATATGTTTTTTGAAACGCCTTGCCCATTGTGTTAATTGGTATTGAAACATACGCGGAGTAATACCCGAAGGTTTAAGCGAAATCAGGCTTTTTTCGAGTTCGGGCAGGTTAATGCTACGGTCGAACGTGTCTATAGCTAAACGGATCTTACGGGTATTATCAGAGCTTATTCTCGAGCGGATCGCACCAACCACATTGCTTGTTTCGAACGTGCCCGTTTGCACGGCAAGGATAGGGACGGCTGTTGGTAAGCCCTTGATCAATTTCATTATCGGTTTCTCGGGTATATAGCCTGCCGTAAGCACAATTCCTGCGATCTTGGGGTAGCTGGCAGACATATTGGCCTGTAATGCGCTAATAATGATATCACCCCTATCGCCGGGTGTAATGATCAATACATTTTCTTTAAGATAGTTCAGAAAGTTCGGCACCTGCATAGCGCCGGTAACAAAATTGTCAACCTGGTTAGTCAGACTTTCCTCCCCAAATAAAACTTTACCATGAAGCTGCTCATTGATCTCTTTCATGGTTGGGCTTTTCAGCCGTTTGTCTTCTTCAATTATGGCCAGCAAGATACCTGTCGGCAATTGTTTTGTCAGTAGGTTTTTTACTGCTTTTATGCTTTCGCTGCTTATTTTATTGGCTACCACTGCCAATACTTGAATTTCACGGGCAGAGAAATTATGAATTGCCGATAAAGCGGCGTTGATAACCTGATCGTCGGTTTTTTCTTCACCCGAAATAACGATAATTACAGGCGAGCCCAGGTTTTTTGCTATTTGGGCATTGAGATCAAATTCAAATACTGCACCTTCACCCTGGTAATCAGTGCCTTCTACTACGGTAAAGTCATATTGTTCATCCAGACGTTTGAATTTCCGAATGATGGTGTCTATCATTTCGCCCTGGCTTTCGGTATCAATTTTAGTCATAGCCTCCTGCCAGGTAAAGGCGTAGGTGTCTTCGTAAGCCATGGGCAGATCGAAGTGGGTGAGAATAGTATCTATATGATCGTCTCTGTGCTGTGGCTGATTTTGATCTATGATCGGTTTATAGTAACCTATTTTTTGAGCTTTACCCAAAAGCATATTAACCAGGCCGATTGAGATTATGGATTTACCACTGTGAGCTTCCGTACTTGTGATGAAAACAGTTTTGAGCATGAGCAGTTTCTTTAAATTTTTTTCAGACAACCTGGCAAGGATATGCTATTGCCAATTAGTGGTCTAATTTAACGGTTAGGCAGCGAAATTACTCCAGCTCTTTCCGAATATATGTGATGAGCAACAACTTTAATTTTGATTTTGGTCAATGCAAATTTTTCAGACGACTAGTTTGAAACCTAAGCGGGAATTAAGCAAGCCTTGTTGGCCGCAGGGATTTAAAAAATATCCTGTTTTCAAATACCTCCCGGATGTTTTTACAAGCGCGATATCACCAAAATTTGCTGTAAAAAGTAGTCAAATAAAAAAAGTAAATTATTTTTTGCCTATTTGCTCAGACCTCCTATATTTGCAGTCCCTTTGGAGGAGGTCATATAGATAACCAAAACAGGGAAAACTTTAGCAGAACCGAATATATTGCATACATAGGTTTGACGTATGAAGGTTCTAAAAATAAAAAAAGGGAGTTTAGCTCAGCTGGTTCAGAGCATCTGCCTTACAAGCAGAGGGTCACTGGTTCGAACCCAGTAACTCCCACACTGATAATCAACCACTTACGTGAAAAATGTAAGTGGTTTTTTTATTTTTTGCCTGTTATGTAAAACAGTTGTAAAAAAGTTCAAAAAATAATTCAACTGTTTGAAGGCCTTTTTTCCATCTGGCTGATTATATTATTTACTTCGTTTTCAGTCTTTTGCAACTTTGCCTGACAAATAGCTATTAAATCTGATGCCCGTTTTATCTTTATAGCAAGCAAGTCAACAGATACCGCTTCTCTTTGTATATCGGCCTCAATCTGTTTTAACTCAGCGTATGCTTGCTCGTAAGTAATATCAGCTTCCATTGTAATCTTTTTTGTTTTGCAAAGTTGTCAAAAGTTCTTTATCCCGCATTATAACCGAAAACTTATCGCCGGTGTTAAGCAAATCGGGATCACTGATTATTTTACCATTGTAAATAACCATCGCAAACCCACGCTTAAGGGTGCTTTCAGGGGAGACATTTTTAACATACGATATGTAATAGTTCAGGTATTCCCGCCTGTTTTTTAAGAAGGCAGCCTGATAATATCTGATATTATCAGCATTATGCTCTAGGTCTTTCCGTTTTGCAGCCAGGATAATCTTAGGTTGGCTTAACAAAGAAGCCGCCAGGTTTGATATACCTATCCTGTGCTGAAATGGAATAGCCCTGCCCTGGCCAATGATCCGTTGCTGTATCTCATAAAGACTATCCTTGTTTAAGGATATAAGCCGGTGGGCATCATTAGTTACCTGTGCCCTTAACTTATCCAGCTGGCCATTTCTAACAACAAGCCCCTGCTGCACCTTCATTATAATATTTTGTTGTACGGTTAACAGCAGCTCTTGAAATCTGCGGTTATGATCAATAATTGACTCCGCAGCTTTGGTTGGGGTCTTAACCGATGTATGGGCCATCAGGTCAGCAATGGTGATATTCTTTTGATGCCCTATACCAGTCATTACCGGAATGGGAAACCTGGCTATTACTTGGCCAACAGCATAATGATCAAATATTAAGAAATCAGTTTGCGCACCACCACCTCTAATGATAACCACCAGATCGTATTTAACCGGAGCATTAAAAATGTCCAGCATTCGCTTGCGCATCGCATCGGCATTGGCTTCTCCCTGGACTCCAGTAAAATAAGGTGATAACTCAAACCGGTAGCCGTAAGTATTATTTTCCATCGTGTGATGAAAGTCCTGCCATCCGGCCGAGTCTTTTGCACACACAACTGCAATGCGCTGTATCACTAATGGTAGTTGTAAACTCTTATTGCGTGTCCAGTATTCTTCACCACGCTTTTGGATGTGCTTTGCATTTTCACGGCAGAGGCGCTCAAGCGTAATCTGCCTTTGTTGTTCAATGACTCCGAGTGTGAAGTTAGTATCAATTCCGGTTACATCTAATTGAATACTATAGGTTGCATGGTATTGAACCCTGACCCTAATTAAAACCTGGATATTATTGGTGAACTTTTGGCCCGTACGTTTTTCAAATAGGGCCAGTTCATTAGCACCGGATCCCCATGCTTTAGCAGAAAATTTAGCAATCAGTTTGTCGGAGCCTGGAACTTTCTCGACAAGTTCAAAATAGTGGTAGTTAGAATTAACTTTATGAGTATGATTAGTAACATCTGCAATAACCCAAAACTGCATTGTTGAAAAAGCATCTTCCAGTACTTGCTCAATACGGGTAGCTAGCTGAGATAACCGTATGGTACCAGAATCGGGCATGAGACTAAAGGTTCGTTTAAGTGATTGCGATTGATATTAAAAGCAAATTACAACTTGTAGACGAAAATCATCGAGTTATTTAACTATTTCTATAATAGATCATTTTTAGTGTGGTCTAGAAATAACTAATTGGACGGCTTCAAAATTGCTTTCCGTTAATAGGCAATCCGGTTTAGCTACTATCTGGAAGTGCGTTTGGGTGATAGAATATAACTGGTTGAAATCAATTAGAAAAAGCGGTAAAAACACCCGAAATTATGAGCTATTTATCGCCGGTAAAAGGCAAACGTTTTGTACAGCTTCAAATGCTATTTAATACTTACGCTTTAAGAAAACACCCAAGATGGCTTGCCAAGTTAGCAAGCCATTTTAGGTAATAGTAATCAGAAATCGCTCGAAAATATATAAAAGGTGTAGCCTACCCCACCTGATATATGGTATACCGTTTCAAATATGCCATCTTTGAGGAGCACATAAGTTTCTTTGCCGTACATGATCATCGTTTCTGTTAGATCTTCTAACAGACCATCACCATCATAAACTTCCCGGGCGCTTAAAATAGCATTACCGAACACCGTACCATCTTTGTCGATCGATGCGAGAACCTTCCAAAAGGTAGCATATTGATCTTCAGAATAAGAGTTTAAACTAAGGGCAATATTTACCAGGTTAGCTTCTTCTACTGATCTAATTTTATTCAAAAGCGCTGGAAGAAACCGCCCGATTGTAACCGTGTTCTTGGTAACATCGATCCAGACGTTTAGATTGATGTGTTGGGCTGCATCAATGTCGGTGATTTGTTGTTCCATCTCATCCTGGAGCGCATCCCAGGTGGCGACTTTGTAATGTTCACCATTGAATAAGACGAGAGCTTGGTGGCCTTTTTCGTCGAGCTGAATTTCGATTTCGCCTCTGTTAACTTTTAAAAGTTTACAGAATGCCGCAGCAAATGGGTCAACAGGTACATTTGGACTGCTTTTTTGTTTTTTTGTCATGATTTTGGATTTAATAAATGTTTAAGGTTTGAAATAAAAACTCTGCAGGTTTACTCTTGGTGAGCAAAACCCTGCAGGTTTTTTGTTAAAAAAAAGCCCGGTACAACCATACCGGACTTTGGTAAAAAAAGGGACTACCGCAATTTTGCTTTGTTGTCTTCGGCTACCGTAAGGCTAACAGAGTTGTAAGTTAGGTCGCCGCCAAACGGGGCAACGTCAGCCGTTGAGGCAATACTAAAGATCAGTCCTGCGCGCTTGTTGCCTGGTAGCAACAAACTCATGTAAACATCAAGAAAGGTTTCACCGGTAGGTTCTGTGCGTTCCCGGTAACAATCAAATGATAAACTCATTTTGTTTTTGATTAAAGGTTAAAAAATAGATTAATGGCTTGCGTAATCCGGTAGGGATAATCCAGGATCTGGATTTAGTTTTGGATCAGGGTCTGGAGTCAGACCATCATTTTACCTGGAATGGTAAAATATCCGCTGGTATTACCAGCATAAGAAAGGAATTGGAAAGAACCGGGGTAGACAGCAATACCCAAAACATGGTGGGGTTGCTTAATGAACACCCCTTCAGACACTGGAGTACGGACTGAAAAATTGGGTAAAAATTTTTGAGATCACAAAAACTCGAAGCCGTTATTACTGGCGATAGTAACCAGCGGTACGACCTGTTCCAGAAACTTTTCACGATTTAATGGTCCAGCATTAAAGTTCGCGAAGATCGTCAGATAGTCCCCCAAGTATTTATTTTTCGGTGTTTTATAGTGGATAATCTCAACCGCGTTTTGCTGAATTTTCAAAAATGGGTCGAAAAATTGGTCAAGTACAGGTTTCTTATCGCTCATGTTGCTGTTAAATACCGTTCCCAAAGGTATTAGGTTCCAAATCCGATTACGCGATACAAAAGCATGGGGTATAAAAGGATCCACAAGCTTAGCACCCTATCGGTCCACTTTCAGCTGACGATTTACAGGTATTCTTTGAGAACCAATTTCCCCGATTGTAGAATTTAATTCCTACCCCGCCAAAAAAATCAAGACTTCGAAAATAAATTTTAATGGCTGGTTTTATTTACCAAAACAAGTAGATTTTTTGATTCTGACCGATTTGACCTACACATGTGTTTATTCAAATTTAGTTTGA
>CAIPDP010000030.1 GCA_903863845.1 uncultured Mucilaginibacter sp.
ACCGGCAGGCCGGCAGGTCGTGGCTCAGACTAAAGCCGCGTCCAGCCATACTTCGACCAGCTCAGCATGTCACCCTCCGCGCAACATTCCTGCTGACGCGGGCTTAAGGGTTGGGCGATGCGATGGGTTAACTCGTGCCTGGGAGCATAGTTCGGAGATTGCTTCGTCGCCCCTGGCCCGCAATCCTTTGCCGGCTCCTCGCAATGACGCGTGGGGCGGTGGGCGTTTAGGCGCGGCTTTTTTGCATCCGGGCAACCTGCTGGCGCGAGTTTATGGGCTGGGCGATGCGATGGGTTAACCCGTGCCTGGGAGCATAGTTTGGAGATTGCTTCGTCGCCCTGGCCCGCGAACCTTTGCAGGCTCCTCGCAATGACGCGCGGGGAGGTAGGCGTTTAGGCGCGGCTTTTTTGCATCCGGGCAATCATTTTCCCGACAGCTATCAGAAAGAAGATTAGTTAACTAATCACCAATTAACCAATCACCCCCGTCCGTCCGTTAGGTGTTACCAAAATCGGCGGACAGTTTCATACAGCTGAGGGTGGATAGTAATGATATTTGGGTTGTTTGGCGGTTTGATGTCTTTGGTTTTGCCTATCAGGATACGTTTTTTATCGTCCATACATACCTGAAATTCCAGCTCATCTGTAATTTCGCCGGTTAGCCAGGTATATGGTGAAATATCAAAATATTCCATTATCATCACAATAGTACTTTCTACCTCCTTCAGCATTGCATGGGTTTTTTCGGCATCAGCTTTCGCTTTTTGAATGGCGCGGTTGCAGGCAATAACGGCATCCAGCTGGCTTATTTTAGTTTGCCTTTTATAAGGCAGCGCATTGTCTAACAGGTTTTTAAATATTGCATCCTGTTCTAATAATTGCTGTTTCAAACGGTAATAATAGCAGCAATAGTTGTTAAATTCATTTTCCATTTTGTTAGGGTTTTAAGGTTAATTGGTCAATCCAGATATCAGCAATGTCTATACCGCGGGCACGTTCATCATCGGTAGCTATCCTTTCTAAAGTATCGTCAACACTAATGTTTATGCCGGCAAAACGCAGCCTTAGTTCTCTGGCCACCCGGCGCCATTTGTGGCAGCCATTTACATCAGGATAAAATATTACGCTCCTGTCTTTTAGAACCTTGCATTTGCCCGTATTTAAACCCTCCAGACTACCGGCCGCCAACCAAATAAAACGCGGGTCTATAAAGCTGCAAATGATGGCCGTTTTTTCGCTTTCAACAATTGCCACGGTTTTAAACGGATCGGTTTGTAAAAGATGTTCACCGAAGAAGCACTGTTGTAGCCGGTAGTCATGAGTCTTGTTCGTGGAATCAGTATCAGTCTCCGGACCTGGGGCATTCGACTTCAAACTCAACCTGTGCGCCCAGGCAATGTGGTTAAAAGGCACTTTTACACGATGCCCGTCCGTGTCGTTATACAACATTATTTTTCCGGTACGTACCCGGTCGTTCACATCAATCTGCCAAAATATGCAGGCTCCCGGCCAGTATTTTGATGTGCCTACTTTATACAATTGTGCCAGTTGCAAGGCGTTATTATGACCAAAGCATCGGCCCAGGAAACAGATAAAGTTATTGCGATGGTATTCGCGGGCAGTATCATCCACTAAACTTCGGGGCAACGTATCAAACGGCTTGACCGGACTTTCATTCCGGGTCGACCAAAGGTTGTTATACTGAGCCTGTCGAAGGATACCCGGGGTAGCGGCAAAATAGTCGCGTGGGGTAAAATGATATCCGCAGGTATCAATCCGATCGCATTTGCCCACGTGGTCGGCAAGGTATTGCCGTGTAACAGTATCAATATAACGTTTAAACGTTCGACGCGAATTGTTGCAGGCGGGGCAATGGAAACGGCTGTCCCTGCCATGGTAAGGTTGAAGGGTGTAGCGGTACATAAGGGTGATGGGTTAAGGTTTGTATGCGGAGTGCTTAGTATCAAATGCGAATTGTTTTGATAGCCAGGTGCTTTTGAATCCGAAATGCCGAATGCGATTTTGCCATTCTCTTCAATTCGTATCTAACATTCCCCATTTGTCCGTCCGTTAGCGCCTTACACAATTTAACGGACGGACAAAACTACGAGGGCATAACAATACTTGATTCAAGTTGGCTGGCCTTGATGATCCGGTCGACTTTTTGGTACGAGATACCTAATTGGGCACCTATCTCGCGCAAAGATTTGCCTTGATCTCGGAGGGTGGCCACCTGGTCGGTATGCTTATTTTCGGTATTATTACTTCGCCGGGCTTTAGGCAGGTGATCGGTTTCAAGGCCGTATCCCCTGAACTGGTATTGTAAAAAGTTGCCAGGCTTGGCGACCTCGCAAAGGCAAACGTTTCCGCTGCCATAAACCTGGTTGGTATTGCGCTGTTTTATTTGTTTTAAATAACGCATGTTTTTGCCCATTGTACTTTCGCCAATGGTAAAGGCGCTATCGCAAAAGTTCATAAGCATTTTACTGCCCTGCAAATCGTTGCGGGTGATCTCCAGGCTCATGTCGCGTTTGGGTGTATGCGCCAGTGCCAGAATACTCAGGCCATAACGGTTTTTAAGCGCCTTCAAATGTTTCATCAAGGGTAAGGCATCTTTGGCTTTTTCGTTCTCGCCGCGCAAATAGGTGAGGTTATCAATAACAATAACGCGTGATCCGGTTTGTACAATAGATCGTTCAAGGCAGGCACTCAGGTACTCGTCGAAATCTTTGAAGCCGGGCGGCATATCACAATCGGGATTCAATTCGGCCCGGAAAAATTTTTTGCTGAAGCGGTAATGATCCTGGTACTCGACCGAGTATCGGGCCTCGAATTGCTTGTCGGTCAATTCAAAATCACAGTACAAAACAGGTTGCCCCTTAGCCTCGCAGGTAAAAGGCGACATACTTTCACCGCGACTGATGGCATTGGCTATTTGCACAGCAAGGATAGATTTGCCGAGGTTGCTATCAGCAAAAAGAATACACAATTCGCCTTCATACCAGAATTTGCCGAACAGCATTTTAGGCACTGGTCGCAAATTAGCTTCCTGCAGCCAGCGGTTGGCAGTGCGAATGGTAAATAATTCATCTTCACCTGCGAAAACGTCAGGTTCGTGGGTCATGGTTGATAGTTCGTGGTTCATGATTAATTTGTAGTTGGTTAATTTTTGATTGATCATTTAGGCTAAACCTGATCGGTTACCAGATTTTGTAATTAGATAGCAGTACAACTAGCCCGATAGCTATAGGGAAAACCAATACCCCTCCTATAGCCACTTATAGTAGTAGATGACTTTTATCTTCGTTTTGAGGGAAGACCCTGGGTTTATTTCAGGTGAAAGGAAAAAACTGAAAGGTTTTGCTTTAAATAAATAGCAGTAAAGGTTATGATTTAATGCAAAATTTGCCTTTACCTCCCGATCGCTATCGGGAATCCTTTAACCAAAAAAATTTGTTTTGTGCTGTCCGTCCGTCAGCGGGTTTAACACTATATCGGACGGACGGGATATTGATCCGATAAAATCGGGGTTGCTGCGAGCAGCTGTAAGGGTTATGTTTAAAACAAATATACAGAGAAAGTTTTAAATGTCAAGGGATATCTGTATTTTGCAAGTGTAAGTTGTTGGGGATGAGGGGGATTTTTTTTATCTATGTTTCACGTACACCTAAACCCCTCGCTGGCGTGAGTTTAAGGGCTGGGCGATGTGATGGGTTAACTCGTGCCTGGGAGCATAGTTCGGAGATTGCTTCGTCGCCCCTGGCCCGCAAACCTTTGCCGGCTCCTCGCAATGACGCGTGGGGAGGTAGGCGTTTAGGCGCGGCTTCCCCGGGAGCATAGTTTGGAGATTGCTTCGTCGCCCTGGCCCGCAAACCTTTGCAGGCTCCTCGCAATTGCGTTTAGGCAGAAGCTGCCAATCAAATAACGTAAAGGTCAGAAATTATACAAGGCGCATATAGGAGGCACCTGCGGAGCCTGTAATTATCTTTCTCTTTGCTATAAACAGGCTACTCCTATGGAGTGATGAACAGTTTGATAGATGAACATTAACCAAGGTCG
>CAIPDP010000031.1 GCA_903863845.1 uncultured Mucilaginibacter sp.
GCCGCCCTTGCACCCCAATGCGAATGGGCCGATCTGGACGGTCCGTTTTTAGTAAGCAATAATCCTTTTAAAAAACCAGGTTTCAGAGAGGGCAAATGGGTATTGAATGATCTGCCCGGACTTGGTCTGGTGGTATGATAAGCAGTTATGCCTTAACTCTTTTTAAGATCAGTATAGAATCCTTAATACCTTCGTTAAAATTTACCGGCCGCTCATCAATTTCAAAAATTTGCCATTTGATGGTGTTGTTATCCAAAAATTGCAAAAGGGTTTTTAAAGTTACCATATGGCCATCCGGCCTTCTTACAGTGATGTCAAACGGTGCCGGTGTTTTTTGTAAGTTGATCGAAAAATCAAAATAAGGCGATTCTTTCCCGTTAACTACCAGCGCCACCTTGGTTTTATCTTTAAAAATGAGGGACCCATCTTTACTTTTATTGTCTATTCCCTGCCATTTACCAACCAATTCCTGCTTGCTGTGCTGAGCAAAAGCAATGGTTGCCATAAAAATAAACAGCATTGGCAAAATAACTTTTTTCATTCCGGCTTTTTTTATTCTTTAATATATAGCTATTTAGCCAATGCCTGCCTGTTCAACAGTTTACATTTTCCATAGGCACGTTACATAAGGCTCCTGCAAAGTTGTTCATCAACTAAGTGGCCGCCGAAGCAACAATTACTATTTATCACTCAGCATGATCGGGTTGCCTTTGTTGGCACCTATGATGATCACCTTAGCATTGGGCGAAAGCGCAATTTCCTTTTGCGCCTTGATACTTTCATAGATCAGCTGCTTATCTGAAAGCTGAGTAGAAATGATCTTCTGATAATCGGCGATACCTTGTGCTTCAACACGCTTACGGTCGGCTTCCTGACGTTCTTTTTGCAACACGAACTGCATCTTCTGCGCATCTTGTTCGGCCTGTATCTTAGATTCAATACTTGCCCTTACAGAAGCAGGTAGCGTAATATTACGTACCAGTATTTGTTGCAGTATCAAGCCATTTTTTGCAAAACTCTGTTCAATGGTCTGGTTGATCTTATTCTGAAACTCCTGCCTTTTAGTCGAGTACAGATCTACCGCCTGGTAATTGACAGCATTATCACGAATGGCAGTGCGCGACACCGGCCTTACGATCTTTTCCTCGTAATTAACCCCGATATTCTGCATAATATAGGGCGCCTTAGCCGGATTTACCTTATAAAGTACGGATAAGTCTATTGTTACCTCCAATCCGTCGGAAGATAATATACGAATAGCGTCATCGCCTGTTTTTGCACCTTCGTCTGTAATGGCACTCATCGTATAGTTCTGGGTCTGAACATTAAAATTAGTCACTTCAACTACCGGATCAATGATGTGCAGTCCGCTTTCGAGCACATTATCCTGCACTTTGCCAAACAAGGTTTGTACGCCAACCTGGCCCGGTTCGATCACTTTCAAGCTGGTCGAAAGCAATCCAATAACTATCACGATAACACCGACCGTTGTAACCAAACGGGCAAACCTGCTGCCTGGTTCAGGCGAGCGCTTGAGCACGATGCCCACTACGAGCATGATGATCCCTAATATTGCTATAAACATTGTTTTTTATTTTTGAGGTTTCTTTTGCATGTTGCGCACCTCTTTCAGGAGGCGGATCTTCAGAACCACCAGTGCTGCGCCTATACACACAGCGCCAACGATGTATTCGTAATGTTTACCCTTGAAGCCATTAAATATCAGCACCAGGCAAATAAAAATGCAGATATTGTAAAATACATTCAGTGCCAGTTTTTTACCCATGGCTTAATAAACTTGCATACCGGGATCAATTTCTTCGGCCCAGGCCAGAATACCTCCCTGTAGATTTGAAAGGTTATTGAAACCGAACTGCTGTTCCAATTGCATGATGGCAGCGGCACTACGGCGACCACTACGGCACATCACAACTACCGGCTTATCTTTGGCTATCTGGTCGGCTTCAATCAGTATACCACCCAGTGGGATCAGTGTACCACCGAGGTTTGAAACTTCGTATTCAAAATCTTCACGAACATCTACCAATTGAAAATCTTCGTGCTTATCTAACAATTCTTTTAGCTCTTGTACTGTTATTTCTTTCATTGCATAAATATTTAAATCAAATGTAGGGTTTTATTGTATAATTAAATCAAAACCTGATTTGTAACAATCACTACCTATCAGCGTTTCATATATGTTTGCATAAAAAAGCAATCAGCTATCGGCTCTTTTTAACCCAGGGGTGAAACAGGCAAGCCATTGAACAGCAGTTGCATCATAAATACATCCTATGAAAAAAATTACCCGCTTTTTCTGGTTCTGTTCCGGAGCTCATACCGGCACATTAAAAAAATACCCTATCGAGCAAAATAAGTTTGTTGGTATAGGTGCTACTATTTTTTTTACAGCCTTGTTTGCTTCGCTTTCCGGCGGTTATGCCATGTATTTTGTGTTTAACGGAAGTGCTTTTGCCGTTGGCTTTGCCATCCTGTTCGGTTTGATATGGGGGCTGGCTATTTTTAATATGGACCGTTATATCGTCTCCAGCATCAATAAAGAAGGAACTACCAACCAACAGATATTACAAGCCTCGCCTCGTATCCTGCTGGCTATCATGATCGGTATAGTCATATCACGCCCGCTGGAACTCAAAATTTTTGATAAGGAGATCCGCGATAAACTGAAATCAGCCTACCTTAAGGGACAAAACCGCAAGATCGACACACTTCAAAAAACCTACAATCAGAAATATGCCATGGAGCTCGGCAAAAACAACGATCTGAAAAAGGAAAAAGACTCGCTCGAAAAGGATATCAACCGCTCGCGCTATCAAATGAACCAGGAAGTATTTGGTGATAAATCGAACCAGACTTCGGGTATAAAAGGGTATGGTACCTACGCTAAACAAAAGGAAGCCATCCTTCAGGAAAAGGAAAACCGACTAAAAACAGTAACGGAAGACCTGGGCCAGATGGACAATTACCTTGGCGCACGCAAGGATTTTGAAGGCTTGAATAATACCCGCTTGTTCAACAGCCACGAACTGGATAGCCTCAGCAACATTGCGGGTTTTTCTGACCGCAACTGGGCCCTGGGCCAGCTCAGTTATAATGACGACGGCACCCGCAACCTGGATATTTACCTGGCCATATCGTTCATCGGCTGGCTATTCATCTTATTTGAATGTCTGCCGGTATTTGTGAAATTAATGTCGCCCAAAGGCCCCTATGATGTAGCCTTAAACAAAGTGTCAGAAGCCAATATTTACCATGCCGAAAGAGAAAAAGAACGCAATATGAAGGTAACGGATGAGGTTTATGACCATAACCTGGAGGAGGACATCGCCCGGCAAAAGAAGATCATCAGCACCCAATCTGAATATGATTTTGAAAGGCATAATTACGACTAGGACACGATTTTGGGATTTTACGGATTTTTAGCTGATCTTATTTGAATCTCTTAAATCTATTAATCGTGTAACACGATTTAGGTGAAACTTTTTGTAGTGGTTTTTAGTATATTTGCTTTATGCAACTGTCGTCCAATGAGTTAAAAGAAATAAAGAGTTATTTTACCGGCAAGCCGGTAATTAAGGCTTATCTCTTTGGCTCGTATTCAAGAAATGATGCCAGCAATGAAAGTGATGTAGATATTTTGGTTGATCTTGATTATTCGAAACACATCGGACTGGAGTTCGTTCAGATGCAGGACGACCTTCAACAAAAGTTGAAAAAGAGAATAGACCTTGTCTCGACAAAAAGCATTTCAAAATTTCTTCTTCCGTTCGTAGAAAAAGACAAAGTATTGATCTATGAAAGGCAGGCTGGGTGATCGCCAAAGATTGCTTCACATCTTAGAAGCTATATCTGAAATAGAAACCTACACAAATAGTGTTGACATTAGCACTTTTCTTTCAAATTCAATGATGCGATTTGCCTGCGTAAAACAAATCGAAATCATCGGCGAAGCAGCAAATTTTATCTCTCCTGAAACTAAAGTTTTATTTTCCGATTTAGAGTGGAAACAAATTATCGGCATGAGGCATATCCTTGTTCATGAATATTTTGGGATGGACTTCGAGCTTATCTGGCAGGTTATTATCAAAGATTTACCAGAGCTTAAGCAAAAAATTGAAAAAGTGCTAAACCCTCATTTGTAATAAAATTAAAGCCCAATTCTTTTAAGACCCTATATTGCGCTAAAAAAGATTTATAGCTCGATCTAAATCGAATCTCTTAAATCTATGAATCGTAGGACACGATTTTGGGATTTTAGGGATTTTTAGCTGATTTTATTTGAATCTATGAATCGTTTCGATTTTAAGGATTTTTAGCTGGTCTAAATCGAATCTCTTAAATCTATGAATCGTGTCGATTATAAAGATTTTAGCTGATCTAAATTGAATCTCTTAAATCTATAAATCGTGTCCTCCGATTAGCTTTTTAATAGTAAATTCAACCCCGTACCTACGGGAGTTTTTTTATATGAAAAAGTTTTATTTGTTAATAGCGGTGCTGGCGTTATCAACGGCAGGGCTTGCCCAAACTGATAAGCCACAGAAGCCTATCTTTTATTCTATTTCTTTTCCAAACGTGGTTCATCACGAGGCTGATATCTTTTTAATTTTACCTCAGGCACCGGCAGGGGCCATCAGATTTCGCATGAGTCGTTCTTCAGCAGGGCGATACGCTACCCATGAATTTGGTAAAAACATTTACAATGTAAAGGCAAGTAACATTGATGGCAGCGCCTTATCGATAAAACAATTGGAAGGCGATCTTTATGAAGTGGAAGACCATGGTGATGCAGTTAAGATCAGCTACACGCTTTATGGCAACTGGACCGACGGAACCTATACCAGCATCGACCCGAGTCACGCTCACCTGAACATGCCCGCAACCTTTTTGTGGGTAGTGGGTGAAGACAAACGCCCCCTGAAATTTGAATTTAACGACCTGGACCAAAATGGCTGGAAAGTAGCTACGCAATTAAAACACGAGGGCGACAATATTTACACTGCCCCAAATCTGCAGTATATGATGGACAGCCCAACCGAGCTGTCAGCTTATAAAGTAAGCAGCTGGAGTGTGGACAATAACGGCAAACCTGAAAAAATAAATGTAACTATCCATTCTGACGATGACCAGGCTACTGTTGATGCTTTTGCCAAACAGGTACAGCGCATGGTATTAGAAGAAAAAGCCGTTTTTGGAGAATTGCCTGCGTACGATTTCGGCGAATATACTTTCCTGGATGATGTTTATCCAAGCAATTCAGGTGATGGAATGGAGCACCGGAACTCTACCTGCATCGTGCACCCGGCAATAAAAGTGGCAGGCAATGAGTTACGCCTGCTGAGTACTTATTCGCACGAATATTTTCACAGTTGGAACGTGAAACGCATAAGGCCAAAATCATTGGAACCTTTCAACTTCGAACATGCCGATATGAGCAGCGAACTATGGTTTGCCGAAGGCTTTACCCAATACTATGGCGAACTGGCACTTGAACGTGCTGGTTTTCATGATCTTGATGATTATACCCATACACTTGCGGGTTTGGTTAACCAGATTTTAAATACACCCGGTGCAGCCAGATTCCCCGCCACCCAGATGAGCCGGTACGCGGTATTTGCCGATGCAGGCGTCTCTATCGACCCGAATAACCAGGCGAATATGTTTACCAGCTATTACACTTATGGTGGTGCAATTGCGCTGGCACTCGATCTGCGTTTGCGAAGCGAATTTAATTTGACACTCGACGATTATATGCGCACCGTTTGGTTAAACCGGGGAAAGCCTTATAAGCCTTATACCATACCTGATCTGCAAAGCGACCTGGCCAAAGTGACTAACAATCCGAAATTTGCAGCCGACTTTTTTAACCGTTACATCAACGGTATCGATAAAAACGACTATGCCGCATTATTAGCTAAAGCTGGCCTGTTGCTTCAAAAAGCAAAACCGGGCAAGGCATGGGCCGGTCCGCTAAGCTATATCCGCAATCGTGGTCGCTCAGGTGATGCACGGACGGCAGATAACGATGGGCTTGCAGTACAGGTGAGTATAGCGGGAACACCGATCTACAAAGCCGGGCTTGATGTGGGTGATATCATTATGAAAGCTGATGGCAGGGATATCAAAGACGTACAGTCGTTTAACGACCTGGTGGCGACTAAAAATATTGGCGACAAGATAGTAGTAAACTATAAGAACCGTACCGGCGAGCACCAAACTACCATAACACTTGAAGAAAACCCGGCTTTTGAAATTATCACCTTTGAAAAAGCAGGAAAAACGATAACAAACGAACAAACAGAATTCCGTAACAAATGGCTGTCAACCAAAGTCAAACAATAATGAAAAAAGTACTGTCAATGATCGCTTTCATCGCGATCGTATCTTACAGCTATGCCCAGGATGTAAACAAACTGATCAACCAGGACGATGTGACCCGTATCATCAGTACGCTTGCCGCTGATGATATGCAGGGGCGCGCCACCTTTACACCGGGTATCGAAAAAGCTGCAAAGTTCATCGAGTCTGAATATAAACAGATCGGTTTGGTACCGATGAAAGGGAATGATGGCTACAGGCAAAATTTCTCTATGATCAAAACCAGCCCGGTTAAGCTTGAAGTTAGTATAAACGGTTCGGCTTTACCGGCAGAGAATATTGCCGTTTCCGGCACCACATCATTTACCTGGAACCAGCAAAATGATGTAGAAATAGTAAAAGTGACACCTGACAAAGATCTGCGGACGGTTTATATGACCGCACTGCGCAGTAATAAAAATACGCTGATGCTGATCGACCCTAAATTCAGTGACCTCTTCAAACGTTTGCGCAGCCGGACGGAAGGTGGCAGTGTTTCTTTTAAAGGTGCGCCGGCTGATAGTCATTCACTTGTTTTTGTACTCGGCGCATTTGATGATGTCAAATCTTTAGCCGTGAATGTTGAAGTAAAAAGCCAGGAATTGCCCTTATTTAATATTGTCGGCGTTATCCCCGGTAAAACAAAGCCTGAAGAATTTGTTGTTTTTTCGGGACATTATGATCATTTGGGCATCCTGAAACCTGTTGGCAAAGACAGCATTGCTAACGGTGCCGATGATGATGCTTCCGGCACTACAGCAGTGATCACGCTTGCCAGGTATTTCAAACAATTAAATAACAATGCCCGCACACTTATTTTCGTAGCCTTTACTGCCGAAGAGATCGGTGAGCATGGTTCAACCTATTTTGCTAGAACTGTCGAACCGGATAAAGTTACCGCTATGTTCAATATAGAAATGATTGGAAAACCATCCAAATGGGGACAAAATTCGGCCTTCATTACCGGTTTTGAACGCTCTGATTTTGGTAAAATATTGCAAAAGAATCTAACCGGGACCACGTTTAATTTCTATCCCGATCCTTACCCAGACCAGAACCTGTTTTACCGCAGCGACAATGCCTCACTGGCACGCGTAGGCGTTCCTGCACATACCATATCTACCGATCAGATCGATATCGATAAATTTTATCATACAGTAGGTGACGAAGTGAGTACATTGGATATGGCCAATATTACCTCAACCATCAGAGCTATTGCATTAAGTGCAAGGTCTATCGTGGATGGGACAGATACGCCGACAAGGGTACCGAAACTGGAAAGATAAATTTAGTATTGTAGAGGCGCTAAATACTGCCTCTCTACAATTCCTTCCGCATCACGTAATCATTCATCCAGTATTTGCCGATGGGGATATCCTCTTCATAGGCAATCGTAAAACCCATTTTTTCGTAAAAACTTTTGGCTTTATTAAAGCGGTTTACATTGAGATCAAGGGTATACTTGCCGGCATCCAGCGTACGCTGCGCAACCTCGTTGATCAAAATTTTTCCATAACCTTTACCCTGCGTTTCGGGCAGGCAATACAATTTATGTAACTTGTAGATATCGGGATTTTCGTCGCGCGGCGAATACCCGGCGAAAGCTACAGCCCACCCCTCTTCTTCCAGCAAAAGATAGGTCTGTGAATCGTTTTCGATCTGAGCCTTGATTTTTTCGAGCGAATAAATTTCTCCAAGCATAAACTCGATCTGCTCTTTTTCCAATATCGGCGAATAGGTCACCCACCAGGTTTTTTCGGCGATCCGGCAAATGGTTTCAGCGTCGTTAATGTCGGCTTTACGGATAGAATACATGCCCAAATATATCAGAACAGGATCAGAGACACAAAATTGGGTTTATAGCCGATCAATATTTATACCGCTCTCCCCATATCTTTTTAAGTTTTTCTTTGGTCTCGTATTCTTTCGCATTATTACCCGGCTCGTAAATTTTGGTCCCCCTGATAACATCAGGCAAAAAATCCTGGTCGACAAAATTACCTTCAAAGCTATGGGCGTATTTATATTCCTTGCCATAGCCGATGTTCTTCATCAGTTTGGTGGGTGCATTGCGCAGGTGCAGCGGAACGGGGAGATCGCCCGTCCGGCGTACCAATTCCATAGCGGCACCGATTGCCGTCGTAGCCGAATTACTTTTGGCTGAGGTCGCCAGGTAAATCGCTGTCTGCGACAGGATCAACTGAGATTCGGGCATACCAATCACATTCACAGCATCAAAACACGACTGGGCTAGTAATAAGGCATTGGGGTTGGCATTTCCTATATCCTCCGAAGCGAGAATGAGCATACGCCGTGCAATAAATAAAGGGTCCTCGCCACCCATGATCATCCGGGCCAGCCAATAAACTGCGCCGTTCGGATCGCTTCCCCGCATCGATTTGATGAAAGCTGAAATGATATCATAGTGTTGTTCACCGGCCTTGTCGTACAAAGCCATGTTTTGTTGCACATGCTCCAATACGATCTCATTAGTAATTTCGATCAATGGTGTATCAAAAGCATTGATCAACAGTTCAAAAATATTCAGGAGTTTACGCGCATCACCGCCGGAAAGCCGGAGCAGCGCTTCGGATTCAACGATATTGATCTTTTTCTCTTTCAAAACCGGATCTTCCTGCATGGCCTTGTCGAGCAGACTCAATAGGTCTGCCTCATCGAGCGATTGCAGGATATATACCTGGCAGCGCGACAACAGTGCGGAGATCACCTCGAAAGAAGGATTCTCCGTTGTCGCACCGATAAGCGTTACGATACCGCGCTCAACTGCTCCGAGCAATGAATCTTGTTGCGATTTAGAGAATCGGTGTATTTCATCGATGAACAGGATCGGCAGGACTTCGCCTTGTTCCTTCAACAGGGAAGCTTTCTCGATCACTTCCCGCACATCTTTAACACCCGAATTGATCGCACTCAGTGAAAAAAAAGGCCTTGAAAGCGTTTGCGAAATAATATAGGCCAATGTGGTCTTGCCAACACCCGGCGGCCCCCAAAACAGCATAGAAGGCAGCGAACCCGATTCGATGGCTTTGCGCAACACCGCACCTTTGCCCACCAAATGCTTTTGCCCCGCGTAATCGTCGAGGTTTTTTGGGCGCATGCGTTCGGCTAATGGCGGGAGGTTATTCATTAGCGTAAAAATCAGAAGAATAAACACCAAATCCTAAAAAGGTTAGTATTTTCGATCATATTTATGAGCATCAGCCGTTTCAACGACGCCAATTTCCATTCGCTTTGCGACAAACTGGCAGCAAGGGATGCCGACCTGAAAACGATCATCGGGGCGCATGGCTACCCCGCTTTCTGGTCGCGGAAAAATAGCTTTGAATCACTTGTCCATATTATATTGGAGCAACAGGTGTCGCTGGCCGCCGCCAATGCTGCATTGAACAAACTGAAAGCGCAGGTTCTTGAACTCAGCCCGGTGCTGATCCTCCTATTGACCGATGAGGAAATGCGGGCATGTTATGTCAGCAGGCAAAAAGCTGCTTATATCAGGAATCTGGCTGAAGCACTCGCAAGGGGCGATATCAAACTCGAAGAATTTACAGAAAGCCCTGATGACGAGATCCGCAAGCAACTCATCAGCCTAAAAGGCATTGGAAACTGGACGGTAGATGTTTACCTGATATCGGCACTACATCGCGCTGATATATTTCCAATTGGCGACCAGGCGGCAGTAAATGCCCTAAAAAGAATCAAAAACCTGCCACCTGAAACTACAAGAGATCAGTTGTTGCCTATCATTGAACTATGGTTTCCTTACCGAACTATGGCTGCAAAACTATTATGGCATTATTATTTGAGTTCGCCAAAGCCTTTAGCCTCCAAAAGAACTTGATTACAAAATTCGAAACGAGGAGTTCTGCCAGTTTTATTAAAATTCGATAGATTTAAATCGATAAAATTAAGTTTTGTTGTAATTTTTATATTATTTATAGGATTAATTATAAAATAATCATAGGTTTACGGACTGATTTATGAAAATTTATCAAAAATCACTTGTTTTTTTCAATAAAGTGTTCATAAATTACGCCTCAAAGAAAAAATAACTGATTATTTATCGTCAATTAGCGCAAGAATTATGCAGGAGTCAGCTTATTTTAAAGAATATCATCCCATCAGTGGCGTTTGGGACGAGATGTATGGCGACGCAGGCATCCGTGCGCATTATACAAAAGTGATCGAGTACCTGTCGCGTGAATCGTCTGATGACCTGACGCGCAAAGAAGAGTTGGCCAAAAGACTGTTTATGAGTCAGGGTATAACCTTTACCGTTTACAGTAGTGGCGAAGGGATCGAGAAAATATTCCCCTTTGACATCATCCCCCGCATTATTACCGCCGATGAATGGAGCTTTGTCGAAAAAGGCATCAAACAAAGATTAAGAGCGCTGAACCTTTTTCTAAAGGACATTTATGATAACCAGTTTATCGTAAAAGATGGTATTGTACCTATTGACATCATCTACTCCTGCCCCCATTTCCTGCGTGAAATGTACAAATTGCAGGTACCTTATAACATCTATGTACATATTGCCGGCATCGACCTGATCAGGGACCATGATGGCACTTTCTATGTGCTGGAGGATAATTTGCGTACCCCATCGGGGGTAAGCTACATGCTCGAGAACCGCGAGATTACCAAACGACTGTTTCCCGACCTGTTACCGCAATGCGGGGTTCGAAGCGTAATGGAATACCCTTCGATCTTATATAAGAACCTATTATCGCTTTCGCCACGGCAGATCAGCAATCCGAATATTGTATTGCTTAGTCCGGGTATTTATAACTCTGCCTATTTTGAGCACACTACCCTTGCACGACTAATGGGCGTTGAACTGGTGGAGGGGCGCGACCTGGTAGTTAAGGACCAGAAGGTGTATATGAAAACCACCGTGGGTTTACAGCAGGTGGATGTAATATATCGCCGGGTAGATGATGAGTACCTCGATCCTTTGGTATTTAACCCCTCAAGTATTTTGGGCGTGGCAGGCATTATGGGCGCTTACAGAAAAGGCAATGTTGCGATTGTTAACGCTATTGGCAATGGCGTTGCCGATGATAAGGCCATTTATATTTATGTCCCTGAAATGATCAAATATTACCTTGGCGAGGAACCCCTGCTGAAGAATGTGCCCACCTATCAGCTGGGTAACGAGGACGAACGTCAGTACGTTTTTGCCAACATCAACAAAATGGTGGTAAAAAAGACCAATGAGAGTGGCGGCTATGGCATGCTGATGGGTCATGCGGCTTCCGAAGAAGAGACTGAAAAGTATAAAAAAGAGATATTAAAGGCACCACGTAATTTTATTGCGCAACCTACCATCAGCCTTTCAGCAGCACCCTGCTACATCCAGGGCGCGCTGCATCCGCGAAGGATAGATCTGCGCCCTTACGCCCTTTGTGGCCCTGACGGCATTGAAATTGTGCCGGGTGGATTGACAAGGGTTGCATTGAAAGAAGGCTCGCTGGTGGTTAACAGCTCGCAGGGTGGTGGCAGTAAGGATACGTGGGTGTTGGCGTAATTGGGGAATTGGGTTGAATGATAGTAGTTTAAATAATAAAGTAATCTATGATGGAAAATCGACATTCAGAAATCGACATTCCGGATTCCGAAATTGAAAAAACATGTTAAGCCGGGTTGCATCAAGTTTATATTGGCTAAGTCGTTATGTTGAGCGTAGCGATGGTATTTTGCGGATGCTGAAGATCAATTACGCTTCGTCGCAGGATACGGTGCAGGAGTTTACCTGGGAACCGATCATCCGCATCTTTGCCGGTCATGATGAGGAAACAGCCAAATTGGGTAACGACAGCCGGGCGGTGATCCGGTATATGGTGACCGGTAAAAGCAACCCTAACTCTATACTTAACATCATCACTTTTGCCCGCGAAAATGCCCGTGGCGTACAGGAACACATTACCAAAGATCTTTGGCAATGTTTGAATGAATATTACCATACGGTAAAAGATAACCGCCTTGAAAATGCCTTAAAAAAGGACGATCCGATAGGTGTTTTAGATGTGCTCATCAAACAGGTGATGCTATATTACGGCACCGTGGAAATAACTATGGAACGCGGTGAAGGCCGGAGTTTTATGAACATTGGCACCTACCTGGAGCGCGGCATCCAATCAGTTGACATCCTTGATGCAAAATTCGTATCGATAGATGATAATCCGGATCTGCTGCGTGATACCACCTATTGGAAACACCTGTTGCTTTCGCTTGGTGGGTACGAGATCTACCTGAAAACCTACCGAACCGGGTTCGAGGCCGAGAACGTACTGGAGCAGGTGGTATTGAACAATGATTTCCCCCGATCGGTGATTTACTCGGTCAATCATATACAGCGTTATTTTGAACGTTTAAAAAGCGATAGTAACCTGGATAGTTCACGCGAGCTATCTTTCCTCATAGGCAGGTTGCAGAGCCATATTCGTTACAGTTCAGTTAAGACAATTGAAGACGAGGGTTTGCACACTTTCCTGACCCAAATACGAACTCAGTTATTTGGCATTGGTGATGCCCTCAATATTCACTATTTTGCGAATTCCTGATAAACCAATTATTAGACTACCGATATGCCTGATTTCAGAATAGAGCACATTACCCGTTACACGTATCCAAGTCCTGTACGCGACAGTGCCAATCAGATCATTTTGTATCCCATTCACGATGAATACCAGGAAGTTATCCGGCAGGAACTCCACATCACCGGCGACCCGGTAGTAGATACTTTTATTGATTATTATGGCAACGAAGTAGGCACATTTACCTACAGTCAGCAACATACCAGTCTTACGATCAGCTCCAAACTTTCAGTTACTACCCGTCAAAGGCCATTGCCCGGCAACGATATCTTCCCCGAACAGCAATGGGAAGACCTGAAGCGCTTATCGCAAATGGTGCCCTATATCGACTTTTTGAAACCCGAATATTTTGACGGTATCAAAGAGCTGCAGGCCATCGTGAAGTCTGAACGTTCAAAAGAAGATACACCATCGCAGGTAGCTTTACGCTTTTGCCGTTATGTATACGAAAATTTCGAGTACGTAAAGGGCGTAACCACCGTGGAAACCACCATGGACGAAATATGGAAACTCCGGGCCGGCGTTTGTCAGGATTTTGCCCATATCCTCACTATCATGCTCCGTTTGGTAAATATTCCTGCCAGGTACGTAAGCGGCTACATCTGTACAAATCGTCATCATACCTTACGTGGTGAGGGCGCTACCCACGCCTGGGCCGAAGCCTATATTCCAGATTACGGCTGGCTCGGTATCGACCCAACCAATAACTGCATTGCCAACGACACACATGTACGCCTGGCAGTTGGCCGGAACTTTTTAGATTGCTCACCTGTAAGAGGGGTATACAAAGGCTCGTCTGACCACAAACTTGAAGTTGCGGTATCTGTTGGCTACGAAGATGAGGCACATCATGGCAGTTTCCTACAGGAAGAAAATACGAAAGCGCCGGATTTTAAACCGGTTGACGACCGTCCTAAAAACAGCTATCAGCAATACATGGAGATGCTGCAGCAACAACAACAGCAGCAACAACAGTAATTGGTCTGATCAGGAACGCTTCAATTCAAACTATCCTTTTTTGACAGTTGCGGCAAGCGTATCTATTGCCGGTAGTTTGTTGAAAGCCCTGATGAGCTTTCCCTTTTTGTCATATATCGCAACGTAGGGGGTAGTAGCAACCTGATAATACCTTTGTACCACATAAGTGCGGGCCTCTGTTCCTACAATAATATTGTGGTATTTGGCCAGGTCGAAATCGCGCACAAAATTCCTGATCATGGCCAGCCTGTTAAAGTCGGTAAAGGTTACCATTACTATTTCGGCATTGCTGAATTGCTTCATCTTTGGCTTCATGTCATACATCATGTGCTGACAATGGCTGCAATCCGGAGAAAAATAAATGACCATCACAGGCTTGCCTTTTTTAAGATCATTGGGGGTGAACCAGGTGCTATCCGGTTTCAGGATCTTAAAGGGAGGTATCTTGTCAATATTTGGTTTTGGGGCAGTCTGTGCCTTGCAGCTATAGGCAACTATGATCAAACTAAGTATCAATACGATCTTCTTCATAGGATGTAAAAGTAGGCATTCTGAATGAGTAGTTGAATAAGTTGGTTGTGTTGATCCATTTGTTCAATTGAGGCCGGCTCAGCCTGCCACAATTTCCATCTGCCAGGCGATATGTTCTTCCGTTATCGGATATAACGCATGTTCACGCATAGTATGATGAACAGCATTAAATAAACCCATATAATTACCCCTGTCTGACGGAATGAACTCCACCAGCTTGTTGCCATCCTGATCGATTGTTGTCAGGATTCCCTCTTCGCCATCAGGTTCAAAACCATATTGAGGATCGTTGGGCCAAATGCTTTGCTCCAATTGCGATTCCTGAACGTCAACCCTGTTCTTCTGAAACGAACCCAGTGTACCATGCGCTACAAAGGAAGGTGTTGGCTGTGCGATGAGCAGCCCCGAGGTAAGGAAAACATTTAATTGTCCGGGATATTTCAGGTGTATATGAAAATAATCTATCACTTCAGAATTCTCCCGGTAAATTCCGGTCGTCTTTGAGAACGAAAGCGGCCGCCCAAATAAACTGATCGCCTGATCTATCAAATGTGGGCCAAGGTCGTAAACCAGTCCATTGCCGGGCATACCTTTGGTCTCTTTAAATAACTTGGCACTCAAGGCAGCTTTATAACGATCGAAACGAAGTTGCACTTCGATCAACTGACCAAGTCTGCCGCTATCTATTACCTTTTTTAAGGACAAAAAATCGCTGTCCCAACGCCGGTTCTGATATACGAACAGGTGTTTACCCTGTTGTCGGGCCAGATCATATAAAATGCCTACTTCTGCCGGGCTGATCGCAATAGGCTTTTCTACCAGCACATGTTTACCAGCCAGCAGTGCTTTTTCAACAAAATCAAAATGCGTATCCGGTGGTGTATTAACGACAATCAGTTCGATCGTTGCATCGCTGAGCAACTGGTCAACCGAATCGTAACTGACAATTCCCGGAAAATCAAGATGCGCTTTCTTCTGGCTCCGCTCAACTACCGCCTTCAGATCGAAACCCGGATTAAGCGCAACAAATGGACCATGAAAAACGCGGCCCGACATACCATAGGCCAATAAACCGGTTGAAATAGGTGATAACATATTCTTGTATTTATAAATGATCTTTGGGTTACATATTACGCTAATAGATGCAGTCTTTGTGTTAAACCTTTAAAAGCCTAAAATATAGCCGGGAGTGTTTCATACGCACAATATCAATATTTTTTCTTCTATTTATCAACCACTTTAAATGAAAAAAGATCAAACTTTCGCCTGATCCTTTTACAAAATTTATGGTGTTTTTACCGCATATCGGCTTTGATCTCCTTTATAGCTTTAAGGTGCATGATCAGCGTTGGAAGTGTCCTGATCGCAAAAGCCTTCATATTTGGGTCTTTGCCATTTTCAGATTCGTTTGTAAATAACTCCACAGCGCCTTCATGACCTGCAAGCATGGCATTTACATAGGAATTATCAAAGTCGGTCCCTTTTCTTTTCTCCAGATCCCCGGCCTTCATTTGTGAGGCCGTATCAGGCGACAGCGAGAGGGCTATATTTTCGGCCTTAGCTAATGCTGAAAGCTCATTGTTAACGCGGGAGTGATCTGTCACCATCATGGTAGCAAATTTCTTCACCTTCGGATTGAATGCATTCTTCTGCGCAATTTTACCAACTGCCACTTCAGCCATTCCATCATTGGCAGCTATATTTACAAATTTTAGGTCATTCTTATTCTCCTGACTGGCTGCGATAGAATCCTGACGATGCGAAGCATCCTGGGACGCCTCTGCACTGTCAGTTGCATCCTGCCTAACCTTGCCGCCGTTTTTGCACGATGCCACCGCTAACAGCATTATCGTGATGATTGATAGTGAACTAATCTTTTTCATGATGAATTTGTTTTCATTGATTTACATTGGATAAACATTAGCTTTTAGTTAATGTTTTTGCTGATCAGCAATGCTGTTTTTTTAAAAATTTCTTGGATAAGTTTTATTATTTTTGACGCTGAAAAAACTGATCATTATGAACTTTCCTGCTGAACTAAAATACACCAAAGACCACGAGTGGATCAAAATAGAAGGCTATACAGCTATTGTTGGTATTACCGAATTTGCACAGCGCGAATTAGGTGATATTGTTTATGTTGATATCCCTTCAGTAGGAAAAGAAGTTGCAAAAGAAGATACTTTTGGAACTGTTGAAGCCGTAAAAACGGTTTCCGATCTGTTTATGCCTCTAACGGGTACAGTTACCGAAATAAACGCTGCCTTGGACAGTAGCCCGGAGCTGGTAAATACTGATCCTTACGGCGAAGGCTGGATGGTAAAGATAACAGTTGCAAATGCAGCAGAAGTAGCTGGTCTGCTTTCGGCCGAAGATTATCAATCTCTCTTAGGCGTTTAATGATAACCCGATTAAAATACCAAAGGCTCACAATTTTGTGGGCTTTATTTATTTTGATCATTTGCGCGGTAAATTTAGGCCATATCGGGCGTTCGTCCATTTTCTTTACCGGTTTTGATAAGGTGACGCATTGCGGCCTGTTTTTTGTTTTGGTGGTATTTTGCTGCAATGGCATTATCAGGCAACAAAAAGTTAAGTTCCTTTCGTATAATACAGCAATACTTGTTATCCTGCTAGCAACTGCTTATGGCGGTATCATAGAGATACTTCAGCTGACCATTTTTACCTGGCGCAGCGGTGAATGGGGTGATTTTTTTTCTGACGGAATTGGAGCCTGTATGGCTGCATTCAGTATATTGATCATTGAACGAGCATTTGGCCATGAAAAACATTAAATTCCTGATCGCTGCGATCGCTTTGGCGGGTCTTTCTTCCTGTGGTATCTTTAAGAAAGACTGTGGTTGCCCGCATTTCGGCAAAAACCTGCCGGTTGATCGATCTGCTACCCATTTACTATACGCATAGATGTAAAAAGTACGCAAATGTGATGAAGGTCATTTTTGCTTATTTGGATTTAATATAAATAAGGGCTACATTTGATGCGCATATAAGCAGAATAATAATGAGACTCTCGCAACTTGGATTAGGCGAAACGGGCATAGTGAAAGAATTTACCGATCTGGAAATGTCGGTCAAATTGATGGAAATGGGCTGTCTGCCCGGCGAAGAAGTACGGGTCTCACGAATCGCCCCGCTCGGCGACCCTATCGCTATCCACGTATCCGGCTACCAGTTAAGTTTGCGTAAAAGAGAAGCATCAACTATTATCCTGCAGTAGTTTTGTTAACTCGTGGATACTGATATCAAAGTTGCGCTTGTAGGAAACCCCAACACCGGTAAATCGACGCTTTTCAACGTTCTGACCGGCCTTAATCAAAAAATTGGCAATTTTCCGGGTGTTACGGTCGACAAAAAGACCGGTTTCTGCGAACTGCCTGATGGCCGCAAGGCGCAGATCATCGACCTACCGGGAACCTATAGCCTGTATCCTAAAAGTCGCGATGAATCGATCGTTTTTTCCATTTTAGCCGACCGCACAAACCTCTTAAAACCCGATCTGATTGTTGTCATCGTTGATGCGTCTAACCTAAAACGAAACCTACTGCTTTATACCCAGGTTGCCGACCTGAAAGTGCCAGTGATTCTGGCGCTTAACATGATGGATATGGCCCAAAAAGCCGAAATTTCTATCAATGTAAATGCCATCGCCCAAAAACTCGGTGTTCCGGTTATCCCTATTTCTGCCCGCAAAGGCGAAGGGATTGACAAGCTAAAGGCTGCGATCGCTTTTGCCAACAAAGTCCCTTTGCAGCAGGATACCATAGATGTTGAGGCCCTTGCGCCGCAGCTTATCGCGCAGATAGAAAAAGAGATCAAAGTTGATACCCCCTATTTCGCATTGCAACTGGCACACCAGCACGAAACGCTGGATTTTTTGACCCCGGAACAAAGCCAGCGAATTGAAGAACTGGAACAGGAGTTCAACTTCCACTCACAAAAAGCACAAGCATCAGAAACTATAGCGCGGTACAATTACATCAACGACCTGTTGTATGATACCGTCACCAAAAAAGAAACCGCCCAGGATCAATCCATCAGCAACAAGATTGACAGGGTACTGACCCACAAGATCTTCGGATTTGTATTATTTCTGGGCATACTGATGTTCATCTTCCAGTCGATATTTGCCTGGTCGGCCTACCCGATGAAGCTCATCGGCGATTTCTTTGTTTGGGCACAATCATCTTTACACCATATATTGCCATCAGGTCCACTAACCAATTTATTGGTCGATGGCGTGATGGGGGGATTGAGTGGCGTGATGGTATTTATTCCGCAGATCGCCATACTTTTTGGATTTATATCGATACTGGAAGATACCGGCTATATGTCGCGCGTCACTTTTATGATGGACCGTATCATGCGTAAAGTTGGGTTAAACGGCAAGTCAGTGGTACCGCTTATTGGTGGTTTTGCCTGCGCTGTGCCCTCCATCATGAGTACGCGGAACATTGAGAACTGGAAAGACCGGATGATCACTATTATGGTTACCCCATTGGTTACCTGTTCAGCAAGATTACCTGTGTATACCCTGCTTATAGCTCTGGTTGTTCCCAACCGAAACGTATGGTGGATATTTAACCTGCAGGGTTTGGCGCTTACCGGCATGTACCTTTTCAGTTTGATTTCGGCAGTTACCGTCGCCTTCGTGATGAAGTATATACTGAAATCGCGGGAGCGCGGTTATTTTATCATGGAATTACCCGTTTACCGGATGCCCCGCTGGAAAAATGTGGGCCTCACCATGTACGAGCGTTCGGGTGCATTTGTATTGCAGGCCGGCAAAGTGATCGTCGCAGTATCAGTCATACTATGGGTGCTGGCTTCATTCGGGCCGGGCGACCGTTTCAAACAAATTGAACTGAAATATCAGCAGCCCCAATACACCCAACACCGGCAATCTGACGAACTGCAGCGCACAATCGCTTCAGAAAAGCTGGAGAATTCGTATGCCGGTGTACTCGGCCATGCCATTGCGCCGGTTATTAAACCATTAGGTTTCGACTGGAAAATTGGTATCGCACTTATAACCTCATTTGCTGCGCGCGAAGTATTTGTAGGAACCATGGCTACCATCTATAGTGTGGATGGCAATGCCGAAAAAATGGAATCCGTACAGCAGAAGATGGGCACCGCAAAAAATCCGGATGGCAGCCCCGTATTTACGGCCGCGGTAGCGTTTTCGCTGATGATGTTTTACGCTTTTGCCATGCAATGCGCCAGCACCGTTGCAGTGGTGTATCGCGAAACAAAAGACTGGCGCTGGCCGGCTGCTCAGTTTGCCTATATGACGGTGTTGGCATATTTAGCCAGTTTTATTACTTACCATTTATTGAAATAGCAGTAAAATTGCATTCATGAGTTCCACAGCACAAACCGAAACATTGGTTCGCGATTTTTTAGAGATTGTAAGGTCTGGTAAAGAACCGGCCCGCGCTGGAGAGTTTTTGGCGGATACGGTTATCGCCCATCAACTGAATGCCGAAAAACAAGAAATCGTACGCAGAACACCCAAAAACTACCAGGAACATATCGAAGAATTTCTTACCCTCTTCGGAGTCTTTTCTTTCGAGATCACCGAACTGATCGTAAACGGCGACAAGGCCTATGCCAGGTGGGAACAAAGCGGAAAACACCTCGCTGCCATTGGTCAGTATCAACCAACCGGACTACCTTTGGTAGAAATAGGAAGTGCTGTCTATCGTGTTGAGGGCGGCAAGATCGTTGAATACTGGATCCAGCCCGACCGCCTTGGCATGGAAAAACAACTGGCAGAAAATAGCAGGAACTTTATCCAATAAAACCGCTAAAGCTTATATTTGGGTCGAGGTAAATTTGGATAAGGTAAAAGTATTAGCGATGTATGTTCCACCGGCGGCAGCCCCGCTTATTGCCCGGTGGATCGATTATTTTAAGTGCGATTTTAAGATCTCCCGTAACCGAAACAGCAAATTTGGCGATTACAGGCCCCCGCATGGCGGCAACGGTCACCGTATTTCAGTCAACTACGACCTGAACGCTTACGCCTTCCTGGTAACCACAGTGCATGAGTTTGCTCACCTGCATACCTGGAACGAACACAAACACAAAGCCAAACCGCACGGTGCCGAATGGAAAGCCAATTTTAAAAAAATGATGCAGCCTTTTTTCGAACAGGATATTTTTCCATACGACGTTAAAAGGGCTATCGTCAGTTATTTGAATAACCCCGCCGCCTCCAGTTGTTCCGACTTAAATTTATACAAAACACTCCGGGCCTATGACCCGCCAAAACCTGCCCATTTAACGGTAGATAAAGTTCCGATGAAATCGCTGTTCAAACTAAAAAACGGGCGTATTTTCCGCAAGGACGAGCAATTACGCAAACGCTTTAAATGTACCGAAATAGCTACCCGCAGGATCTATTTGTTTAGCCCCGTTGCTGAGGTGGAATTGGTAGAAGGGTGAGGGAATGGAAGTGGGAGTTGCAGTGGCAGGGGTAGTAGGTGAAAGCCAAAAGGTGAAAGGTAAAAGGCTTCCCCCGCTGCCGCAAGCCTCCCGGCTTGTGGCCTTTAGACAGGTAACCGTTAGGCATCTGACACGCTTGGATTTCCCACCCGGTTTCTAATATTTTTAGTGGCTTATTAGTAATAGCATAGTTCATTAACCGGCATGCGGGCCACAAGCCGGGAGGCTTGCGGCAGCGGTAGTGGGTATTTCTTAATTAAAGATCTTTGGCAGGCACATGCCTTATTTTGCCTTTATCCAAAATGACCAATTCACCACCGGACTTCTTTCGTTCTTTAATAAGGTTCTTGATACCGTTCCTAACACCTTTCAGAATCTTATCTCTTATTTCGATATAATTCGATTCATCAATGCTCATTACTGATTTTGTTTATCGTTAACCAAAGTTCTTGATTAATTATCTGAATCACAACATTTCCGTTACCCTCAGCAATTAGTAGAGGTTTAAGTGATGAATTATCCAGAACAAACCAAATGTCAGCTAACTGATAATAAATGTGAACGAGGTTTGCAATTCCTCTACGGTATCTCCTCATAATTACTTCTTCGGGTATAAAATGACCACCGTTTTTTACTCTGGAAGCAACCCTTGCAATAGCAACTTCAGCATTAGGCAACCAAAAGAATAAAAGCCAAACCTGATAATCATTATTCTTTGCAGTTTTTATTAAAGACTGGTAGCTTTTTGTAGCCAACGTTGTTTCGAAAGCGAAATCAACTTTTTCATTGATCAGTTTATTTATTCGCGTCAACATAAGACGACCCGCTTCGATCGCAACTGATTCAGGGTTTAACGGTGAAAGCCCTGCTGCTATTGAATCAGCATTGACAAACTCATTGCAATTCAGCATTTCTTTTAAAACACTCAGCGATGCTGTTTTTTTCCCCGCACCATTACAGCCTGCTATGATATACAAATCAGGCATCAGTATTTCAACAATTTATCCATCATCTCCCCCAATCTCGCCTTGGCCAAAAACTGGTCTTCCAAACTCTTATTCATCGGAATAGCGGTATCCATGCTGGCGCAGCGCATAATGGGTGCATCTAATGCGCTAAAGCAATGTTCGGCCAGGTGCGCTGCTATTTCGCCGCCAAAACCATTGGTAAGGGTATCTTCATGCAGGATCAAAACGCGACCGGTTTTTTTGACACTGGCTTCTACCGCTGCTTTATCCCAGGGTTGCAAACTGCGCAGGTCGATGATCTCAATGGATTCTTCAGGATGTTGATTTGCGTATTCGATGGCCCAGTGTACACCTAAACCGTAGGTAATGATGCTGCCCTGAGTTCCTTCTTTTACAATGCGTGCCTTGCCTATCTCGATGGTATATTCATCGTCGGCTATATCCTCGCTGATGCTGCGGTAAAGGTATTTATGTTCGAAATAGATTACCGGGTTAGGGTCCTCAATGGCAGCCAGCAACAAACCTTTGGCATCCGATGGGAAGGCTGGATAAACGACTTTTAATCCGGGTGTTTTGGTGAACCAGGCCTCGTTACTTTGCGAATGGAAGGGTCCAGCACCGGTACCGGCACCCGTTGGCATGCGTAACACCACGTCAACATTTTCAGCCCAGCGGTAATGGGTCTTGGCCAGGTTGTTGATCACCTGGTTGAATGCGCAGGTCACAAAATCGGCAAACTGCATTTCAACAACTGATTTATAGCCATTGATCGAAAGCCCCATTGCTGCCCCTACGATACCCGACTCACAAATCGGTGTATTCCGAACCCGCTCAGCACCAAATTCTTCAACAAAGCCCTGCGTAATTTTAAAGGCGCCGCCGTATTCCGCAATATCCTGCCCCATCAGTACCAGGTTATCGTACTTTTTCATGCCCTGCCGTAAAGCATCGCTGATGGCATCTATATAGCGTTTGTTTGTTGTTTGGCTGGAAGGTTGTGAAGTTGCACCATGGTAAGGTTTGTACATATCGGCAATTTCAGTTGCGGCA
>CAIPDP010000032.1 GCA_903863845.1 uncultured Mucilaginibacter sp.
CAGGGGCAGGAATTTAATATTTCTCAATCACTCATACACAAGTTCAGTAACCTGCACCTGATGCTGCAAAGCCTTTACCTGCCGGTGGTTTTTGAGGACTTTACACCATTCAGCTTTTTTCTGTTTAAAGTTGATAATGGCCAGGATGAGTTTCTTTATCGCGATGAGATCAATACATTGATATTTTCTTTGCGTATGAAAGACTTCGGTTTGATCATCTGCCTGCAGGACAACGGGGCCAATAGAAATTACCACCGTGATCTATTGGAAAAAATTGAAGGGCATACGCTGCATCCCATACAGTTTGAAGAATTTAATGCACGCATTTTTTATTCGGCCTATCTGTTTAACCGGCTGCCTGAATATAATATACTCCCTGTTGGTGACGAAACCTTTATTGAAGCGATGCCGCTTCGTGGTATGAGCAGCAAACCGTTATTTGATTTCTGGCAAAATAAAACTTACGGCCAGGTGCTGGAGAATTTCTGGAAAAAGTGGGGCTACCTGTTGCTCGAGATCATCAAAGATCCCGAAAACCCGATGAGTTTCCTTTTGGATATCGATGGTAACCTGATCAATGCCCGATCGATCTCAGTTTCTCGCTGATGATACCAACAAAATCGCCTAAAGAATGAGGTATTAATATGGCTGTGATCGTTAATCCTGCCAACGCACCAAATAGGTGGGCATCATGGTTAATATTACCCCATTGGCGTTTTGAGGCGTAAGAACAATAGATCAGGTACAATATCCCAAATACTGCTGCCGGAATATCAATACCGGGTAGGAAAATGAGCCCCATGCTTGCCAGCGGATTGAAAATGATAAAGCTAAAAATGACCGCACTTATTGCGCCCGAGGCCCCCAGGCTGCGGTAGTTAAAATTGTCTTTATGTTTCACTACCGATGGCAGGTCGCTTAAAATCAGACTGATGCCATAAAGCATTCCAAATTGCCAATGACCGATCTTTGCTTCAAGGCTAAAGGCAAAGAAATAGAACGAGAACATATTAAAGAACAGGTGCATCAGATCGAGATGAATAAACCCGCTGGTGATCAGCGTATAAAGCCTTTTACCTTTGTAAACAAAATAAGGCTGGAGGATGAAATTTTCATAAGTCCAATCATTTGAAAAGGCAATGAAGCTGGTAACCAGGGTAATTACGAATATAACGCTGGCTACCGGGGCCTCCTGGAATATTTGGCTAAGTTCCATTTATTGAATATCAAGTTTTATATCGGTCAGCAACCTGCCAACCGGGTACCGAAGATAGGTTTTTTCGAAATTAGGCGAGTTGCGGTATACAAAGTTTAATTGTCCTCGCGCGCTTTTGGCCAGATCGGGGTTTTTTGTTTTCTCATCTTCCAGTTTTTTTCGCAAATCAGGGTCGGCTTTTAGTTGTTCGGCAGCTACGTCTTCATAAACATAGTCTGAGTATCCCTCCTTTTCGCCCAAAACCGAATCAAAGAAATTCCATGCAAAAAACGAATCCACACCCTGCGGTTCCAGTGTTTCCACAATATACCGATTAAGCGCCTGATTGGCATACACCACAAAATCGCCGGCATAGTAATGTATCCGCTGGCTGCTGGCGCTCAGTTTTACATTGCTATGCAGGTAGTGACCCTCATAAGGTCGGGAGGGTGTTTTGTAATCGTCTATATAATATACCTGTATATCGAGTGTAGTGTCGTGGCTTAATTGGTGCATGGCTACATTGTTGAGTTTAAACAGCTCGATCACCTTACCCCAAGCCTGGGGAATAACATAGGCAACTGGTTTGTTAACCACCTGAGTAGGTAAATAATTATCATAATACCTGATGGTTTTGGTATAAGGTTCATTACGGTCGTAATACAATCGGGGCAGACCGCTAACCTCGCTGGTTTTGTGTCCGGCTTCGAAGCCTTTGAAATTTAATGTATCATAGTGTTGCCAATCCACCTGCCAGTTCAATGCAAATGAAGTTTGATTTTTTACCTGTTCATCAGCTTTGTGTTTTAATTCGCCTATCAATTTGGCATCGCGTTCACAGATATCGATCAATGCTACCATAAAATCATAGGTGGCATAAACACGCTTGTCAAAAGCCTTCAGCATGTGCGTCTCAGTAATATAGCTGATGATATTGTGCTGTGCTGTATATCCGGTAGCAAAACGCGGCGTCTCTAAAAAGCTAACGATACCAGAATCAGGAGTTTCCTGTTTTTCATCTACATAAGGGGTCATTTCATAACCGCTTTTAGCCATGCGTTTGTACAGCTCGGGCGATAGGATTTTTGAGGTGTAATCGGCCAGAATAGGGTTTTGCTTGTCTTTCTGGGTTTCGATCAAGGTCATTACATACTGGTAATCGGCACCATCGCTGGTATGATTATCCAGGAACACTTCGGGCTGCCATGTATTTAAAATTTTCTCAAATGCCAATGCGTTTTTACTATCCGCTTTTATAAAATCACGATTCAGGTCGAGGTTCCTGTAATTACCCCTGAAACCGTACATACGCGGCCCGTTTTGATTGATACGCGAAACGCCGCGGTTAAGGCATCCATCGATATTATAAACTGCTATAAAACACAATACCACATCTTTTGGCAATTGATCCTTTTTCAGCAGGTCGCGCACCAGCATCATGGTTGCGTCTATACCTTCCGGTTCGCCGGGGTGAATTCCGTTGTTGATAAGCAGCACCCGCTTATTTTGCTTTTTGATCAACGCCGGATCAAAAACCTTATCTTTTGATAAAACCACCAGCGTCAAAGGTTTACCTACATCGGTAGTGCCATAGTTGAACAAACGCAATTGGGGGTAAGGTTTAACCAGTTTTTGGTAGTAACTGATAACCTGGGCATAGGTTGCCGTATAGTTTTTATCAGTGCTGGCCTCAAATGGTGTTATTTGGGCCCTGGTTTGGGTAAACAATAAACACAATAAAAAAGCGGTAATTAATCTTTTCATAGAGAAGAAATTTTAACAAATATAATCCTGCGTTTTACTTATTGAGATGTGTAAGAAGAATTATACGTTTTGGGCGTTGCGCCCGGGGCGGGGCGGTTGGCGTAATTAGCTCGGAAACTTTGTTTAAGATGATTTTTACAAGTTTATAAAACTACTAAGCACTTTTTATCTGTTCCTGTAGTTGTTTTGGTAAACTTTTAAAAACAAGATCATAGGAATGATCGATCATGTCAATTAATTGCCTCCGGCTTAAGCTGCCGTTGGTATGTACCGTATTCCAGTGTTTTTTGTTCATATGGTAACCGGGTTGTACTTCAGGGTGATGTTCGCGAAGTTCTATAGCCAGTTCGGGGTCGCATTTGACATTGAATTGGGTACCTGATGATATGCTGGCCAGTAAGAAAAGTTTTTCGCCAACCTTGAACACTAAAGTATCTTCACCGAAAGGCAGTCCTTCGGATACGCCCGGCTTCGCCAGGCAATGATCGCGTATTTCTTCCAGGTTCAAGGTGTTTAGAAGCGCCTGATCAGTTTATTATAAGAAGTGATGTTACCAAAATTAAACTTAACACCAACAGTAATTTGCCGGTACTGGTCCTGTGAGTTGTGTTTAAATATCGTACGGGGATCGTCATAACCATCCAGTCCCGATCCAAATACTATATTGTGCACGTAGCCCAGATCAATAGCCATATAAGGCTCCGAATATTCGTTATAAATTTTAAACTCATACCCAAAACGCAAAGGCACGGTTAGGTTAATGCTGTTGTTTTTTCCCGGAAATACATAGGTAAGCGGCCCGTTCCAGGGATATAAGTTGGTACGCTGAACGGTATTATTATTAAAAACCAGACCGAAGCCGGTACCCAGGTAGAAATTTTTGAGCGCATTAAGCAAGTCATTTTGGGAGTAATCTATAGCTTCACCTAATTGAAAATCGGCGTGCAATAAAAATGCCTCAAAATTATTGGTGTATTGCCGGCCGTATCGGTCTCTGGCAGGTGTCGTTCCGCCGCCTGATAAGTTGCCAAATTGCAATTCGGCGGATACCGGGACATAAGGGCTATAATTGTAAATGAAATTTATACTTTCACCAAAATGATTATCCTGGCGCTGTACGTTGGTGTAGCCACGTTCATAGCCTACATCCATACCAATAGCAAATTCCTTGTAGTTATAACCCATTTGTGCTTTTGCCAGCACCACAGAAAACACGAAAACGAAAAGTAAAATGAGTTTTTTCAATGCCTAATTTTAATCAATATTGTAAAAGAGTTCTGACCAGGCCCAATTATGGCTTGTCAAAAATAAAATTTCTATTGATATAAACGTCAATTATGGAGCTAAATTCCGTGTTAAATTTTACAGTCGCACCGCGATTTCTGCATTATGTAACCATAGACACACAATCTGACCCCGGTTCTGATTCCGTCCCATCGACCGAAAAACAGAAAAACCTTGGAAATGTTCTTGTAAACGAATTAATTGAAATAGGGTTACAAGATGCTCATTTGGATGAGTTTGGTTATGTGTATGCGACGATACCTGCAAACAGCGAAAAGACCAATATCCCGGTGATTTGTTTTTGTTCGCACATGGATACGGCCCCCGACTGCAGTGGAAGCGGTGTAAAGCCGCTCGTGCATCAAAACTATCAGGGACAAGATATAACGCTGCCTGATGATCCGGCGCAGGTCATCAGGATGGCCGACCACCCCCAGCTGCGCACACAGATAGGCAATGACCTGATCACTGCCAGTGGCACGACGCTATTGGGCGCCGATAACAAAGCCGGTGTTGCTGAAATTATGGATGCCTGTTACCAGCTTGTTCATCACCCCGAGATCAAGCACGGTGCGATCAGGATATTGTTTACACCCGACGAAGAGATCGGCCGGGGCGTGGATAAAGTGGATATCGACAAGCTGGGCGCTTATGCGGCCTATACCATGGATGGTGAAAGTGCCGGTAACCTTGAAAATGAGACTTTTTCAGCCGACGGGGCAAGGCTCAGCATCCATGGGATCAGCTCGCACCCGGGCTTTGCCAAAGGTAAAATGCAGAGTGCCATCAAGATTGCCGGCCAGATCATCGCCGAATTGCCTCATATGATTTCACCTGAACATACCGAGGGCATGCACGGTTTTGTGCATCCCGTTAGCATACAGGGGCATGTGGAAAGTGCTGAGATTGATTTTATCATCCGTGATTTTGAGGATGAGCTGTTAAAGCAACATGCAGAGGTGATACGCGAAACGGCAGAGGGTGTCATCGCCCGATTTCCGGGGACTAGTTTTACGCTGGATATAAAACCCCAATACCGCAACATGAAAAAGGTACTTGACCAGCACCCCGAAATTGTTGCTTATGGTTTAGAGGCTATCCGGCGCGCAGGCCTTGAAGCAAAATTATGCAGCATTCGCGGAGGCACGGATGGTTCGCGCCTGTCATTTATGGGCCTGCCCTGCCCCAATATTTTTGCTGGCGAGCATGCCTTTCACAGCAAACACGAATGGGTATCCATTCAGGACATGCAGAAAGCGGTGGAAACCATTTTGCATTTGTGTATGATCTGGGAGGAGGCTACGTAGTCCGAAAGTCCGCTTAAGTCCGGAAGTCCGAAAAAATGGTGCAAATTTATTGGCAGGTATTTTATTGAGCAGCAAAACAATCTTTCGGACTCCCGATAGCTATCGGAATGCGGACTTTCCGACTTCCCGACTAAATCATTTCTCCGCCAATAAATTATCCGTCAGTTTCTCAAACTCTGCGATGAATTCGGTATAGTACCTGCCGGTGCCCGGACCGCTGAAGCCGGTGTGTATCTTGCTTACATTACCATGCTTGTCGATGATGATGGTAGTGGGGAAGCCCATATAGTTAGCCAGTTGCGGTAAACTTTTTACCGGTTCGCCGGCAGCAGGGGTATAACCGGTGATCAGTAAGGGGTAAGGGACATTGAACCTGTTTTTCATTTGCTGCAGCGTAACTTTTGATTTCGCAAGATCAGTGGTGCGCTCATAGGCCAGGCCAATGATCTCAACGCCTTTTGCATGGTATTTATTATAGTAATTATTCACCAGGTAATTGGTTTCGTCCATGCAGTTGGGGCACCAGGAGCCCATCATCTGGATGATGACCACTTTGTTTTTGAAACGGGCGTCGTTGAGCAATACCTTTTTACCATTGATATCCGGGAAATTAAAGGCTATTTTTTTGTACCCCGGTTTCAATTTGGTCAGCGAATAGGCATCCGGCAATTCAGCTTTTGCATCTCGGCCGGCGGTCCATTGACTCACGCTTGTATAGCCGGCATAATACAGACCGTTGGTTAGGGTATTGTTATCGGTAATATCGGCCGTAAAGGTAAAGGCGTGTCCGCCGTCGAAAGTTGAAAGGTAGAGTTTGTTGCCCTTAACGCAGCCTTCCAAAAAGCGGTCATCGCCGGTGGTGGTCAGGAACGTTCCTGTTACCTTTGAGCCAACCTGTGTGAATTCGCCTACTGTTGTGTCGGCATGGTTGCCCTCTGTAAATATCGCTCGCCAACGACCACCCAATTTATATTTTGGCGTACCAGCATCACTAAAAAAGCGCCAGTTTTTGCCCGGCTCGGCATGAAAGTCCATCTCGACATCGTTATCGCCATAATGCTTTATCCAGAATCCTTTTAATCCTTCGGCATCCAGTTTCAGTTTAAATTCGGAGTTAAAAAGGGGCATACGGATAAAAACCGAATCGCCCAACTGCAGCACATCGCTTACTCTATAACGCTCGGAGGCATTGTGAATAAAAATTTGCTGCTTGGTACCAATTGACCTTACATCAAAAACAAAGGGTATCGCGTTTCCCGATTTCGTTGTTAACTCACCGCGCCAGATACCCGGTTGCAGATGGCTTTGCGCATTCGCCAGGCCAGCAAACAAAAACAAAGAAAAGATCGGACACAAAAATTTACGATACATCTGAAAGTCTATCAATTTAATATAGATTTCAAAGTAAAGGAAAAGTAGTCGATTATTTCAGTACTTCGCGCGAAATTACAATCCTTTGAATTTCCGAGGTTCCCTCGTAGATCTGCGTGATCTTGGCGTCGCGCATCAGGCGTTCAACATGATATTCTTTTACAAAGCCATAGCCGCCATGTATTTGCACGGCTTCCACAGTCGTACGCATGGCTACGTCGGAGGCATAAAGCTTGGCCATAGAGCTTGCCTGTGCATAGGGCTGGCCCTGATCCTTCAACCAGGCAGCTTTTAAGCAAAGCAGGCGTGCCGCTTCAATTTGAGTTGCCATATCGGCCAGTTTAAATTGTATGGCTTGCAGATCGGCAATAGATTTTCCGAATGCTTTACGTTGTTTCGAATATTCAAGCGCCAGCTCGTATGCACCAGAAGCAATGCCTAAAGCCTGAGCGGCAATGCCGATGCGTCCGCCTTCCAGCGTCTTCATCGCGAATTTAAAGCCAAAACCATCTTCACCTACGCGATTCTCTTTAGGCACCTTAACATCGCTGAACATCAATGAATGGGTATCCGACCCGCGTATGCCCAGTTTATTTTCTTTTGGTCCGATAGTAAAGCCTTCCATTCCTTTTTCCACGATCAGCACATTGATGCCGTGGTGCTTTTTTTCGGGATGGGTTTGGGCGATCACCAGGTAGGTTGATGCTGTTCCCCCGTTAGTGATCCAGTTTTTAGTACCATTGAGCAGGTAATGGTCGCCCATATCAATAGCCGTAGTATGTTGCGAGGTAGCGTCCGAGCCGGCTTCGGGCTCCGACAGGCAGAAAGCACCTATCACTTCGCCACTAGCCAGAGGCACCAGGTATTTGCGTTTCTGTTCTTCGGAGCCATATTTTTCCAATCCGTAGCAAACCAATGAATTATTGACAGAAACTACCACCGAAGCCGAAGCATCGATCTTTGAAAGCTCTTCCATCGCCAATACATAGGATACTGTGTCCATACCGCTACCGCCGTATTCGGGCGAAACCATGATACCCAAAAAGCCCAGCTCACCCAGTTTCTTTACCTGTTCGGCCGGAAATTTCTGATGCTCGTCGCGTTCTATTACACCCGGTTTCAATTCATGCTGCGCAAAATCACGCGCAGCCTGGCGTATCATTAATTGCTCTTCGGTAAATTCAAAATGCATGGAAAAGTTGATTGGTCTTCTCAAATGTAATGCTATGCACGCATAGTAAAAAATGAGAGTACAAAAAAAGAGAACCTTTATGCAAAGTTCTCTTTCCCCTAATTAATTTAAACTATTGATTAAACCCAAAACAAAGAACAAAATCACTCAGCCTGGGTGTCTGAGAATTCAATAAAAGTTTTTCATTGGTAGATGACACTTTAATTTGTTTCACAGATGTAATGCAGAGTCAAGCATTACATTACAAAAGTAAGGCCACATTACTTTATAGACAATGACGTATTCGTCGGTATTTCCTGCTTCTCCATAACATTCTTGTTGCAAACGTAAAAATTAGTTTTTGAGATTTATTTATTAGCTTGCAGGCTGATAACCCTGATTAATGAGCATGCTGTTATGTTATTAACTGACTTTGAGTACCTTAACAGGTCGGAAGAAGCGTTTAAGAAGAAGATCGCCCTACAGATCAAAAACCTGAGACGACAAAATCAGGTTACCCAGGAGAAGTTTTACAGCGAAACCAACATCAATATTGCCCGGCTTGAATCGGGGAAGGTCGACATCCGTTTAGACACTTTAAGGAAGATCTGCTATTATTTTGACGTTTCGCTGTCAGGATTTTTTCATGGTATCTATTAGCAATTTCTACTTTTTACCCAATAAGGCAGTTTAAAATCCTTAATTTACTACATAGGCCGTCTGTTATACTGAACAATTTTCCTGTTATGAAAATAAAATTCGCACAAAAGATGATGCCAATTGCGTTCTGCGGAATGCTGGCTCTTGCTTCCTGCAATAACCATCAAAGTATCGATCCTGCTCACGACCCGGTTTTTAAAGATCGGGATACTACAGTAAAGCCGGGCGATAATTTTTTCCTGTACGCAAATGGCGGCTGGTTGAAAAAAAACCCGATACCTGCCGCTTATGCTTCCTGGGGGATAGGTAATATAGTGATAGAAGATATTCGCGACCGTCTGAAAAAGATAAGCGAGGATGCTATTGCAGCAAAAGCACCAAGAGGAACCAATACCCAAAAAATTGGCGATTTTTATTATACCGGCATGGATACCGCCACGATCGCTCAACAGGGACTTACCTCTCTTCAGCCCGAATTGGATAAAATCGATCAGGTAAACGATATCAAAAGCCTGGTGGATGAATTTGCGCACCTGCAAACTATTGGTGTTGGTACGCCTATAGGAGCCTATGTAGGGCAGGACGCAAAAAACAGCAATAAGAATGTGCTGCAGCTTTGGCAGGCCGGCATAGGTTTGCCCAGCCGCGATTACTATTTTAATACTGATCAACATAGCGTTGATATCCGGACAGATTATCAACAAAAGCATTTGCCGGCATTATTTAAATTGACCAGCCTCGCACCCGATGCATCCATCCTCATCAGCAATAAAATATATGGTCTGGAAAAGTTGCTGGCAGAAAATTCACGTAAATTAGAGGACCTGCGCGATCCCTATCGGAACTATAATAAATTAACAATAGCTGACCTAAGCAAACTAACGCCATTGATCGACTGGAACAACCTGTTTCAAAAAACCGGCTTTAAAAATGTTGATACGGTTATTTTAGGGCAGCCCGAATATTACCAGGCATTGAATAAAGCACTAACAACTTTTGATTTGGGTGCCTGGAAGGCCTACCTGCGTAAAAATTTGCTTGAAACCTATTCATCTTTTTTGAATAAGCCTTTTGAGGACGAAAATTTCAGGTTCTGGGGTACAGTGATGTCGGGCAGGAAAGAACAACTTCCTCGCTGGAAGCGGGTACTTGATGCCGAAAATAGCTATATGGGTGAGGTTTTGGGACAGCTATTTGTAAAAGAATATTTCCCTGAAAAAACTAAAAAGCGTTATGTTGATATGGTGGAAGCCATGCGCACAAGCTTTAAGGAGCATATCGAAAAATTGGACTGGATGAGTCCGGCTACCAAGCAAAAAGCCTATGATAAACTGGCAAAGGTGATGCCTAAAGTAGGCTATCCTGATCATTGGAAAGACTTTTCGACGCTGGCGATCAGCCGTCAACCTTATGTTTTGAATATCCTGAATGCCAATAATTTCTGGTTCAGGTTCAATGCTGCTAAGCTGGGTAAGCCGGTAGACCGTACCGAATGGGGCATGACGCCGCAAACCTATAACGCTTACTACAATCCGTCAAATAACGAGATCGTGCTGCCGGCAGCGCAGTTTATGATACCGGGTGTTAAAGACGAAGATGTGGATGATGCCGTAGTTTACGGCTATGCCGCAGCTTCCACCATCGGGCACGAAATGACCCATGGTTTTGACGATCAGGGACGCCAGTTTGATGCTCAGGGTAACCTTAAAGAATGGTGGACCCCGGAGGATTCGGTGAAGTTTTCAAAACGCGCACAAATGCTGATCGACCAGTTCAACGGCTATGAAATGTATGGACTGCATATCAATGGCAAAGCAACCCGGGGCGAGAATATAGCCGATCTCGGTGGCATCGCGATTGGCCTCACAGCATTCGAAAAAACAGAGCAGTATAAAGAGGGTAAACCTATTAATGGTTTAACGCCATTACAACGTTTCTTCCTGGGTTATTCCCTCGGCTGGCTTGAGTCGGTAAGAAAAGAAGCGGAATCGAGCCAGATCCTTACCAATGAGCATTCACCGGCTTCGTTACGGGTCAATGGTCCGTTTTCGGATATCCCTGAATTTTATGATGCTTTCCATATCAAAAAAGGCGATAAAATGTGGCTGGATCCGGAGAAGAGGGTGAAGATATGGTAGCTGATTATTTGATGTTCGATATTTTTTTATAACAACCAAGTTTAGCGCGCCACTATTATATTTGAACAATGCAATTTATCCACGCGCTGCAAGATTGGTGGCACCAAACTACCTGGATCGAGATCATTGGTGTGATCACCGGGCTGCTATGTGTTTACCTCGCTTCCGTTAACAGTATCTGGAACTGGCCGATCGCTATCATTAGTACTGCCCTGTATATCTATATTTTTGGCCGGGCCAATTTGTATGCTGATATGCTGCAATACGTTTACCTGTGTGTTACCAGCATCTATGGTTGGTGGTTTTGGTCGAAGCATCCGCAAACGGAAGATAAGGCACCAATTGCCAGTATCACCAAAAAGCAAGCGATTATATCAATCATCATCGTTGTGGTTACAACTCCTGTGCTCGGTTACACACTGATCACTTTTGCAGATGCCCTGCATCATGATCCACCGGCCTATCCTTATATTGATAGCTTTTGTACATCATGCAGCCTGGTTGCACAGGTTTTTCTGGCAAGGAAAGTTTTGGAAAATTGGGCCATCTGGTTTTTTGTGGATATTATTTATGTGGTGGTGTACTACAAAAAGCACCTGGAGGCAACCGCTTTCATGTTTGTTATCCTCATTATCATTGCTGCCTTTGGTTATTTCGACTGGAAAAAAGAATACCGGAAGCAATTGGCCTGAATACGGAACTAATATTTTAAAATGAGCAATTCCGCAATTGACACTCCGCACTCCGCAATCAAAAAAATCGCTATAGTTGGTCCCGAATCTACCGGTAAATCAACACTGTCCGCCTACCTCGCAAAACATTACCATACCGTTTGGGTACCAGAATTTGCCCGCGACTATTGCGCTGCATTGACCGAACCACCCACCTGGCAGGACGAGATCAATATGTTTTACGGGCAGTTAGCGCTTGAACAGGAATATTTGCTGAAAGCCAACCGGTTACTCATCTGCGATACCACTTTCATTACCGTAAAGATATGGAGCGATCATACCTTTGGCCGTTCGCCACAGGAAGTGCTGGATGAATTACCCAAACACCCTTACGATCTCTACCTTCTGCTCAGCATCGACATGCCCTGGGAAGAAGACCCCCTCCGCGACTTCCCCCACATGCGCGACCATTTTATGGATGTCTGGCACAAAGAGCTGCAAGCCCTGAATGCCAATTATGTGGTCATCTCTGGCATTGGTCAGGAAAGGTATGATCATGCTACGAGGGAGATAGATCGCTTTTTAAATGCGGAGTGCGGAGTGCCAAATGCGAAATGATTTTTTGTGTTCCGGGTATAAAGGTTAATAATTAATCTTCCTCATTCTGCAATTGGCATTTCGAATTTCGCATTCATCTTCCACTTCGCACTCATCTTCCATTTCGCACTTCGCATTCATCTTCTTCCTCATTCCGCATTTGACATTTCGAATTTCGCATTCCTTCCCATCCTCATTCCGCAATTTTCCCTACCTTAATCCTCCCATGATGCAACGTCAGCAAAAACCCGGCGTCTTATGGTTGAAAGCTGTAAAATTTGGAAGCCATTTACGTCGATAAGCATTATGCCCTGGTGGCGGAGTGCAAGCAGGGCAGTAAAAAAGCCTGCTATGAGCTGTACCGATTGTATTCGAAAGCAATGTTGAACGTTGCCTTTCGGATCGTGGGCAGCGTTGACGAGGCCGAAGATGTTTTACAGGAGGCTTTCCTGGATGCATTTAACCGAATAAAGGATTTCAGACAGGAAACTACATTTGGGCTCTGGCTGAAACAGATCGTGGTGCATCGTTCTATCAACCTGCTGCGCAAACGTAAGCTGGAGCTGGTACAACTGGAAGACGAACAACTGGAAAATCTGCCTGATGCTGAGCTGGAAGATGAGGATGAAATACTGGAGCAGGTTGCACAGATCAAAGAGGCCATGAAATTGCTGCCTGATGGATACAGGGTGGTGTTATCGCTTTACCTGCTGGAAGGATACGACCATGAAGAGATAAGTCAGATCTTGAATATATCTGAAAACACCTCAAGAACCCAGTATTTAAGGGCAAAGAGGAAATTGTACGAACTGTTAACGAATAAAAAGCAAATAGGAAGATGAGCAAGCGATTAGAGGATATGATCAAAAATAACAGGGAGGCATTTGACGACCTTGAGCCTTCCGCCGAATTGTGGGGCAGGATAGCTGCGCAATTGCCGCCGGAGCGCGAAGTAATAGCGCAAAAGGATGCCAAAATGTTTTCACTCCGTTTTGTATTGAAAGTGGCAGCATCGATCGTGGTGGTGATGGGTTTGGGTTTTTTTGCTTACCTGCGTTTGCAACAACACAAAACGGTTGATTATGCTGCTATCAATCCCGGCTACGCTAAACAACAAACACAATATGTTTCGCTGGTGGCTTCAAAGCGGTCGGAATTAAAGTCATTGAGCCAAAACGATCCGGAGATCTATAAAGAATTTTCTAAAGAGATCGCGGCGATGGACTCTACCTACAAACGATTGAATGCTGAATTGCCGGCCAGCCCTAACCAGGAAGCAGTATTGCTGGCCATGATCCGTAACCTGCAGGCGCAGACCGAGGTGCTTAACCAGCAACTGAATATTCTTGAACACTACAACCAAATGAAAAAAGACGAGAAAAATGAAACTCAGGGCATATAAATACGCATTGGTGCTGTGCGCAGCACTTTCGGGCTTTGCTTCTGCAAAGGCTCAGGATACTTCGGCAGTTGCCGGAAAGCAGGGCAACCTATCGCGAAGCGACCGGTCGGATCTGAAACTGGGTATCAAACAGCTCGAATTAGCGATGAACGGCCTCAATCGCAACCTTAATGAAGGTTTGAAGAACCTGGATGAGCAATTGGGTCCTGTTTTGAAAAATCTGGGCGAGAATATCAATGAGTGGGTGAATGAAGATAAATATGTGCAGGGTGCCATCAGCGAAAAGGTGAAAACTTACAGCAAATCGTACCCAATGGATGCTAACGACAAATTAAGGATCGATACCAAATTTGGTAAAGTGATCGTCAATACCTGGAACAAACCCGAAGTTAAAGTTGAGATCAATATTCACAGTTATGCGAATAGCGATGATATGGCCCAAAAAATGATCGATGGTATCGGCATTTCAGATCATAAGGAAGGTGATGTTGTTTCATTCAACACCACGTTCGGCAGCAATAATTCTATCTGGGATGGACTGTTCAAGAATCAAAATGATCACCACAAAGTTGAGGTCGATTATACGGTTTACCTGCCATCTAAAAACGCAATGGATATCGAAAATAGTTATGGTTCCACCGAATTGCCCGATTTTGACGGTAAACTCAACATCGTTATGTCGTACGGAAGCTTTACAGGCAAAGCACTGAGCCATCCGGATAACCATATAGCAGTAAAGTATGGGAGCGCCGCCATTGGCAAATTATCATCAGCCGACCTGGTGGTTAGCTATAGCAGCCTGATGCTGGATGCTGCCGATCAGTTGAACGGAGAGTTCAGGTATGGATCGGTAAAAATTGGCAGGATCAGTACCAAAGGTAACATCAACGCACATTACGCCGGGAATGTTACCATCGATGATCTGGATAAAAACTTCAGTAGTTTTTCTTATAGC